>JAUMVH010000134.1 GCA_030530245.1 Ruminococcus sp. | reverse complement strand
CTGCACATCACGGACTTGGAGTCGAACTTGAACTGCACTGATGTCTCCGCGATGAAAACGAACGTGTACTCGAGCCCCTTCGACTTGTGAAGAGTCTGCACGGTAACGTAGTCGCCCGACGCCGCCGAGACCTTGCCCTGCTCGTAGTCGCCATTCTCGAGGATACGGTCGATATGGCGGATAAAGCCCGTCAGACCGCCGCTTCCCTCCGCAGCAGCCGAGGTCTCATAGTTTTCGGCGTACCTGATGAGCGCGCGGAGATTCGCACGCTTCTTTTCGCCGTCGGTACGCAGCTGCATAACGGGAATGAAGTCGGTCGCGTCGTATATCGAGGCGATGAGCTCGCCGATAGTCATAGTCACGGAGTCGAGTCGGAACCTGTCCACAGTCTCGAGAAATTCGCGGCAGCGCACAGCGAGCGACGGGTCAAAGCCTGCGAGCTTGCCGTCGATTGCCGACCTCATCAGCGGGAAGAGTGCCGCCTTGTTGTCGTAGGACTTGATGTAGGCGAGCTCGGCGATACTGAACATGAACATCGGCGACACCATAACGGCTGCCATGGGAACGTCGAGCAGGGGATTGGCGATTATGCGCAGCAGGTCAGTGAGAATGGCTATTTCCTGCGATTTTAGGTAGCCCTTCTCGTCGCTGCCCTTTGCGGAGATACCCCGCCTTGCGAGCGCAGTGACGTACGCCTTTGTGAACTTGTTATTGCGCACAAGAATGCAGAAATCCTTCGGCGTGCACGGACGCGACTTCCCGTCCGACTGCGTCACGGGAGCCTTCTCCGCGAGCATTTTAGCTATTCTTGCTGCGGTAGCCTCCGCCTCGGGGCTCTCGGGGACTTCCTCAACGTCCTCGGAGTCGACAGGGTCGGTGTTGATGAAATTGACAGTCGTGAGCCTGTCCGCATTTGGCGAGCCGTAGTCCTCCGCGCCGAAATACAGCTTCTCGTCGTCGTTGTAGTCGATGTCGCCGCAGTCGGGAGACATTATCTCGGCGAACACGTAATTGACAAATCCGATGACCTCGGGCGAGCTGCGGAAGTTCTTATTGAGCAGGATAAACCTGTTTTTTGCGTCGCTTTCATATGGCTCGGAGCTCTTCATCGTCTCGATGAAATTCCTCGGGTTCGCGAGTCGGAAGCGGTAGATGGACTGCTTCACGTCGCCGACGAGAAAGGCGTTGTCGCCGTACATCGGCTTCCCGCTGTCGGAGTACCTGAAATTCCTCGTGAGCAGCTTGAAAATGAGGTCTTCCTTGTTGTTGGAGTCCTGATACTCGTCAATCATGATGATGTCGAACTGCTCGGCAGTGCGCTTGGCAGTTTCGGACTGCACAATCCTGCCGTTTTCGTCGATATCGGCGAGAAGCTCGAGCGCGAGCCGTTCGCCGTCGTCGAAGCTGATAGCGTTCCTGCCGCATTTGCGCTCCCATATGAGCTCGCGGTACTTGCGCACGACTGCGGCGAGCTTTTCCGTGACCTCGCCCGATTCCGCAAAATCGCTCTCGGCGGAGCTGAGCCGCCCGACGGCTTCCTTGACCATATCCTTTATCCGCTCGCGTCGAGCCTTGTACAGGTCTCGGAGCGCACTGTTATGCGGAACATTTGCCCTTATGGTGGGCAGTGTGTCAAAGCCTGTGATGAACTCGAGCTCGTCATCACTCGGATAGCGCCTGTTTACGGCGAGCTCCCGCAGCTTCTCGGCACGCTGGAGGTCGAGGTCGGCGACGACATACGACTGCTCAACAGGAGGCAGACTGCGCTCGGGGAAGATGTCACGGAGCGCGTTGTAGTTCTCCTCAGCAAGAGCCGCGGCGGTGTTGGCGGTGCGCTCGATGCTGCCGAAAAGCTGCCTGTAGTAAACAGTTTCCGCGAACGGCTTCTTATATTCGGAAACGGCAGTATCAAGCCATATATCGCTCATCGCTACTGACGAGAGGAACCTGTCGGTCTCGCTGATTATCCTCGTAAGCGGACCGTGGTCCTTGAGGCAGAATTTATCGTACAGGAACGAGATAGTCTCGTAGTCGTTAGAGCTGTACCAATCGAGCAGCTCCTCCATAGCCTGTGAGCGAATGACCTCGTTGTCGGTCTCCTCGAGGACGGTAAAGCCCGATGTTATGCCCTGCTCGGTGATATTCTCGCGCAGGAGGTCGAAGCAGAAGGAGTTGATGGTCGATATCTTGGCGCTTTGCAGGAGAGTCTGCTGTTTGAGGAGGTATTCGTCGGCGGGACGCTCGTTGATGAGCGCGCGCAGCTTGGATTCAAGCCGCTTTTTGAGCTCTGCCGCGGCGTCGTTGGTGAATGTAACGACGATTATCCTGTCCGCGCGCACTCCCGACATCGGGTCGGAGAGCAGCTGCACGAGCCGCTCGGTGAGGACAGCGGTCTTGCCGCTTCCTGCCGCAGCCGAGACGATTATCGACGAGTTGCGCGCATCTATGGCGTTCTGCTGCTGCTTTGTCCAAGCCATTACTTCTTACCTCCTTTCTTGGTTTTGCCGAGAATATCGGCGGCTTCTGCGAGCTTCTCCTCGGAGGGCTGTCTGCTTACCGATCCGTCGTGATTGCCGCAGATATCCATGAAATCACAGTACGTGCACGGCACCCTCTTGCCGTTTTTGAGCGGTACTGCTTCGATATGACCGCCGAGCATGGACTCCGCCGCCTCCACGAGCGAGCTGTACACATTATCGCGCAGGCGGCTGATATTAGCCTGCGGGATCACGGACGAGCGCGAGTCGAAAACACCCTTACTTGTGAGCTTTGCAGGGATATAGCGCCCGCCGACCTCGTGCTCCATAGCGTTCGCGACGGAGATATCGTCGATGAGCAGTCCCCGCGTGCGCAGCTTCGAGTCCACGCCGCTCTGATTGAACGAGGTGTCCTTGGACTCGTCCGCGTCAAGCTCGCCTATCTGGATAGGCGTGTAGAGTACACCTGCGGGAGCACAGCCCTCGAATTCGCCGCCTTTTTCGGTCGCAGCGAATAGGTACAGGAGCATTTGCAGATTGAGACCACTTGCGAGCGAGAACTCGTCGATAGTTTTCTCGGAGCTTTTGCAGTCGATGACGCGCAGGTAGTCCGTCCCGCCGACATTGCAGGTGTCGATACGGTCGGCGATACCGCCGAAGCGCAGCTCGAACCCGTCTCCGAACGGCAGGCTGAGAGCGTTGTTCCCGCGCAGGTCGTACTCGAATCTGACTGGCTCGAAGTCGCTCGCCATGAGAGCCTGCTGCGTGTGCACGAAGACCTCGGTCAGGCGCTCCTCGAGCTTGTTGAAAAGCAGCTCGAACCGAGGAGTTTTCGCGAAATCACCTGCGAGCCGCTCCGCCTTGTAGCGCTCGGCTTCTGCCTTTATCTCATCGGTGAGCGTTTCGTAGCCGAGCTGCACGAACTCGGACTTCTTGCGCTTCCCGAGCACCGAGCAGAAGCAGCTGTGCGTGAGCTCGCCTGCGATACGCACGTCGAGCTCCATTTTTTCGGGCATTTGCAGCCGCAGGAAGTCGCCGCAGAAGTGCATAAAGCGGCAGTTGTTGTAGTTCTCGAGCGCAGTCGGCGAGATACGCAGCGGCTCGAAGCTTTTGAGCCTGCGCATTATATCGGAGCTTATAGCGTGTTCGATGCGGCTGCCCGAGCGATTGAGCACTGAGATTATGCGGCTGTTGTAGACGGGCTCGCCGAGCAAGACCTTGCCGATAGAGGCTATAACAGGCGTATTTGCGGCTCTGTTCTGCATATAGTGATAGTAGGCGGCGTGGTACGTGACCGTATAGTGCTCGGGAGTGAGCTCGCCCTCGGTGAGCAGCAGCTCGTTCGGGAACATCTTGCGTATCTGGTCGATGACCTGCGACGGGTACTTAGCCTGACCCGCGAGGTCGGAGAGGGGATAGGTGAGGTAGAGCTTCTCCGAGGCTGTTGACAGCGATTTGTAGACGATGAGCCGCTCCGAGGCGATGAGGTCGGAGAGCGGACGCGCGAGGTCGACGCCCTTGTCGGAGAGCTTCTGCCGCTCGTTATCGGTGAACAGCCCGCCGAGCGTTACCTGATTCGGGAAGTCGCCCTCGGTCGAGCCCGCGGCGAATATGACCTTCGGGGAGTTGAGGCGCGCCGTGCGGGACGAAGCCGCGATAACGGCGTCGAGGGTCTGCGGCGGCACGGAGTAGGTGATACGCGCAATGAGCGAACGCATCATATCGGCGAGGCGGCTGAAATAGACCTCCTCGTCGCCGAGAGTGGCGACAATGCTGTCGAGAATGTCCATCAGGCACTTCCACAGGCGCTTGAGCTCGGCAGCTTCGTAGTCAAGGTCGCTGCGTATGAGCCTGCCCATGAGCGCGGCGAGGTTGCGCTCGGCGTCGCAGTCCTGCAAATAGCCGTAGAGCTTGGCGCATATCTCGGAGGCAGGCTGCTTTTTTGCGAGCTGCTTTTTCAGCTTCATTATGGGAGCGATAACGCGTTCCCTCAGAGCCTCGAGTTTTTCGAGGTCGGTGTCCTCGGCAGTGAACTCCGAGAGCCATATATCGCCGTCTATCGACCAGCGGTAGCAGTAGTTCTCGAGCAGCGACACGTCCGTGAGCCCGACGTCGAGAATACCGCATTTGAGCAGGCGGAAGACCTGCTCGCTCTTGACCTTACGCGCGGTCAGCAGGTCGAGCAGCGAAATGAAGAATACCATTATGGCGGTATGGCTGACGGAGCGCTCTATGCTCAGGAAATACGGTATCTCATAGCGCGTGAAGGCGGCACGCAGCAGGTCGGCATAGCCCGTGATGTCGTTGGAGATTATGGCGATATCCCTGTATCTTAGCCCGTCGTTGGTCGCGACGAGCCGCTTTATCTCGGCGCATATGTACTCTATCTCGCTGTACATATCACGCGCCTCGAAAATGCGGATATTGCGCGCTTCGGGAGCCTTCTCGGGCTCGGGCGGGAGGTTGCGCATAACGTTCTCGCTGAGGTAGCGCAGCTCGGGACACGCGAACCTGTGGCTCGCCGTGCACTTGGTGACGGTATATTTCAGGTTTAGCTCGCGGCAAAGCGAGACGAGTCTGCGGAACGTCGAATTAACGGTCTCGAAGAGGGTATACTCGCCCGCGGAGACATTATCGGTGCGCAGCGTGATCACAACGTTTTCGGCGGACGAGAAAATGACCCCGAGCATTTCGAGCTGGTCGCCCGTGAAGCTCTCGAACTCGTCGAGGTAGACGTGCCTGCCCTTGAAATAACGCTGTAGATTGGCTATCTGCGCGGCAAAGCGGATATTCTCGTAGCTGTCCTTGAAGCCGTACTCCTCCATCAGCCGCACGTACTCGGAGTAGACGGACGCCACGTCGGCAGTCTTATCGCGCAGTCGGCTGTCGAGGAGCTCCGCGTGCTCCGTGAGCATATCGGGAGTTATGCCCGCGCGCTTCATATCGGCGATTAGCTTCATCATCTCCTCTGCGAAGCCCGCCTGAGCAGCAGTGCGGCGGAAAAATCGCAGCATTTCGGGCTTTTTTGAGGCAGCCTCTATAGCCTGATAGGTGAGTATCATGCGCGCCATATCGTCGGCGTACTCGCCCTTGCGGTCGGGCTCACCGTAGAGCTGGAACAGCTGTCGCGCAAGGCTGCTGAACGTCAGCGACAGCAGCTCATTGAACGCCTTTGCGCCGAGGAAGTAGTAAAGGTTCTTGTCAAATTCGTGCGAGTACTGCTCGGGGACGAGTATCAACTGCTCCTTGCCCGCTTTTGCCATATCGCGGATACGTCCGAACATTTCGGTGGTTTTTCCTGTGCCCGAAGCACCTGTGATGAATTCTATCATAATGAATCTCCATGCAAAAATATGCACACCCGTAAGAGTGTGCATATCAGGTATTAATACATTCCGTTAAGTCCGTAGTAGCTCATTACCGAGGGATAGACCCTGTAGCAGTAAGCTACGTCGGTGGTACCGAGCACGCCCTGTACCGTATCCTGTCCGAACTGCCATACGCCGTACTTGCCGTCGAAGACAGGCTTATCGCCCGAATTCACGAGGTAGACGTCGTAGGCTGCGAACACATCGTCGCCGAGCGAATTGCAGAGCATATCTTCGTCAGCACGAACGCCGATGTAGTATCTCATGCCCTCGAAGTAAGAGCAGAACGCTGTGATGAGCTTTGAATACTCTTCCTTGGTGAGACCCGCATTTGCGATAGCGGGGTCAGTGAGGTCGAGGTATATCGGGTACTCGTAGGAGTAGTTCTTGATGATATTGTAGAAATCCTCGGCTTCCTTGACCATGCCTTCCTCTGTCGTGGATTTAGCCTGCCAGTAGGCTCCGCAGTAAACACCCGCAGCCTTGGCATTCTCCATATTCACGTAGAAGAGCTGGTCGGGAACATCGCCGCTGCCTGCGCGGATAACACCGAAGCTGTAGCCTGCGTTCTTCACGCTGTTCCAGTCGATGTAGCCGTTCTCCTCGGATACGCTGATACCGACAGCCTCGTAGGTGTACGGGTCGAAAGCGGGAGGAGCGGTCGTAGTCGTGGCAGTCGTAGTGGGAGCAGCCGTCGTGGTAGTGGGAGTAGTTGTTGAAGTTGCAGCCGACGTGTTCTGCACTGCACTGCTTACAGCTGCGGCAGCAGTCGTTGTCGCGGCGGCTGTAGTCGTAGTAGTCACTGCGGAAGTGGTGGCATATGTAGTAGCGAGACCGGTGTATGTCTCTGGTGAGACGATGAGAGGGTAGTTGAGGTAGCAGTAGTTCATGTCAACGATGGTGTTGATACCGTCGACAGTTCCTACGCTCGAATACTGCCACATACCGTAGTCGCCTGTGTACCACGTTATCTTGTCGCCGTACTGAGCCACCCAGACCTCATATTTTTCGAGGGTGCTCGTGTAGAGCTTGGTCTGGAGGAAGCTCGAATAGCTGTAAACGCCTGCGCAGTAGCCTCTTTCCTGAAGGTACGAGCAGAACGCCTCAGTCATAGCGGAGACCTCAGCGGTCGTGAGCCAGTCACGCTGCGAGGATAGCTCGATATCGAAGTAGATGGGGAAGGTATAGCCGTCGTAATCCTTTATCATCTCATAGCAGGTCTCGGCTTCCCTAATCGCGTCCTCTACACTGTAAGCGTAGCTGAACCAGTAGATGCCGTAGTAGAGGTCGGTCTGCTGTATAGCCTGCATATTCTCGTCGAAACGGAGGTCACGCTGGTCGAGCTCCTTGCCGTATCCTGCGCGGATTATAGCGTAGTCGACATCGCCGCTTGCCGCGACCTTCTCCCAGTCGATGTAGCCCTGATGCTCGGAAACGTCGATACCGTTGAGGTAGGTGTCGCCGAGCGAGCCGTAGCGGGTAGTTGTAGTGGTACCCTCAGTGGTGGAAGCAGTGGTCGTCTGAGTAGTGACGACGGGGGCTGTGCTTGCGGGAGCCGATAATACTACCGAATTAGCGGTCGTAGTAACGGGAGCGGCAGTGGTCGTAGTTGTAGGAGCCGCAGATGTAACAGGAGCAGCGGTTGTGGCTGTGGTAGCAGTTACGGTATACTTGGGAGGCACAGCAGGTGCCGTAGTAGTCGGGACGAAAGCTGTAGTCGTCTTTGGAGCAGT
>JAUMVH010000133.1 GCA_030530245.1 Ruminococcus sp. | reverse complement strand
GTGTTTGCAGTGATCGCCGGCGTCAAGATGCTCTATATCGTCAGAAATGACCTTGAGAGCAACATCAGGAGCCTGTTCCTGCTCGGTTCGGTCAGTATGCTCTATGATACCGGTATTCTGATCCGTTTCATTACGGGCTACAATACCGCTGTCTCAGCCCTTTGCAAGGACGCTGTCTGCATACTGTTAGGGCTCATTGTAGCATGGGTGGTCAGCAGGCTGATCTTCAGCAAAAAGATCAGCAGCGCTGATCCAAAGCTCCTCGTCTGCATATCCACAGGTCTTATCCTTCTGACGTGCGGTGCGATATGTGCAGCGGCTGTTTGCAGGCTTCTCTCCGACCGCGGCGACGGCTCTGTAGATATAAGAGGCGTCAGCATACAGCTTCCGGAGATACTCAAGACCGAGCTCGTTCTCTCAGCGGCTCTGACGAGTATCGCTATGAGGTCAAAACGGCTGTATATCTTCAACTTCTACGGCTCGTCCGCAGCTGTTCTCTTCATTCTGGCGTTTGTTTTCAAGGAATACGGCACGACTCTGCTCATCATTTACTTCACTCTTGCCGTCTCTGTCCTCCTGACATCAGCAAGGGATTCCAGACCTGCTCCCCCCACAAACAGCTCGGATATATTTGGCAAAATAGACAACTTCCTTTGCTCAAGCAGTATGCCGACACTGTTCACCGTCCTGTTCTTCATTATCACAGGGATAGTCAAGAGGATACTCTACATCAGGTTCCCCCTTCGCGGTTCAGCCGGGGAAGAGGTCTACGGTCTCAACAACAGTGCGTTCAACCTCTCATCAAGACTGTCTGCTGATTCCTCACAGATAGAATACGCCCGCGGTGTATTCTCCGGCTCATGGCCTGTACAGCTCAATTTCAACAGCAGCGTCAGGATACCGCACGCAGAGCTTGAGACCTCCCTTGCTGATTACTCTTTTGCAGTTTCAGGAAGCGTTCTTGGAAGGTATATCGCCCTGCTGATATTACTTGTATTCTCCGTTTCGCTGCTCCGGATCATACTCAGCCAAAGAGAGCATATGCTCGCAAGAGCTGCCGGAGCAATGCTGCTTTTGCAGATGTTCGTACACTGTTCGGGCATACTGCTCTGCTTCTGCTACACAGGAGTGAACCTGCCGTTCCTCAGTGTCGGAGGCTCATCACTCGTTTCAAGCGTTATTATTGCCAGTCTGATCTTAATATCAAGGAGGAAATGTTATGAAGACGATTAAGAAAATTTTGTTCAAAGCTGCTGTAAAGGCACTGCTTTTTGCAGCAATCATCATCGCTGCCATTATGTTTGCTGTCTCAAACGGTAAGGGTGGCGTCATCAGCAAGGTCGCTGCACCGATCGCGGATCAGGCAGGCGGATCTGTAAGCTCTGTGGTCGTAAGCACAGCGGCAGAGACCGAGCCGTCTGCTGGAACGACCGCAGCACCGGCTTCTGAGGAAGCTCCGGCAACAGCTGCCGACGCAAAACAGACGACTGGGACACGCCCCGAAGATGAATGGCATTACCGCGGCTACGTCATCGACAGGAACGGCGTGATCCTCATATACAATGACGGTATCATGCGGGTTATCGATGAAGGCTGCAATGTCAGCCACGCGAACCTCCTTGACAGCTATAACTCCTCGCTCTCGGTAGACCGTGTATTCGAGGACGATCTCCGCACCGACAACCCCACTCCCACCCGCACCAACGACGGTCACCTCATGGGACAGTCTGTCGTGCTGACACTTGACTCCTCTCTCCAGAATGGAATATACCAGTACATGGAGGCAAACCGCATAATCGGCTCAGTTACCGTCCTCGGCGGCGGAGGAGAGGTCAGGGCGCTTGTCAGCTATCCCTCATACGACGCAAATGCGGATTTCAGCACGCTCAACATCGAGCCTCACTGCTGCCTGAACCGCTGTGTTGAGCCTGCAAGACCGGGTTCAGCATTCAAGATGCTCTCGGCAGTGACCGCTGATTACTTCGGTATCCATGACTACAGCGACCCCGGATACCTCGAAGCTTTCGGCATAAACAACTGGGATTGCCGCAACAAGCCTTACTCTTCACCGGTTAGCCGCACGCTCCGGCAGGGCGTAAGAGCTTCCTCGAACTGCTGGTTTGCTGACGCCTTTTACTCCATAGGTGCGTCAGACGTGAAACGTGCACTGGACAAGTTTTTCTGCTTCAGCTCGCCTTTAGAGTGCGACTTCGTCACGCTCAGTAACACTATCCAGCTTGATACTCCCAGCAACCTTGCATTCGCCGGCTTCGGTCAGAGAGAGAACGTTTCTCCGCTCTACCTTGCGATGTGCGCCAATGCAGTGGTCACAGGGGAGCTCAATCTCCCCTACATCGCCGACCGAACTGTTGATACAGTGACGCTGAAGGACATCAGCGTCCTCGGAGCGAAGAAAACTCTCTCCGAGCTCAACGGCGAATACACTGACGAGCTTCTGCTCGGTATGCAGGACGTTTCCGCCGACCTCGGACTCAAGGTCGCCGAGGGCAGACAGCTCTACAGCAAGACAGGCACGGCTGAAACGAGCGACGATATGTCAAAGAACGACATCCACTACATAGTATCGGTCATGACCGATGCCGAACGCTCCGCCGGTTCAACAACGGCAGTCGTTTTCCAGTACATCAATTCCCCTGCTGAGTACGCCTCAGGCGATAAGCAGCATATGCAGGCTATTCTCGACACCGTCGGGAAACACGAATAATGGAGGTGCATCAATATGACAAATGTTAATACAAGAAGGAGCGTTACGGTCAATCATAGCCCCAATTATAAAAAGAAGCATAAGAAAAACGGAGCCTATCAGAAGCTCGTCACAGCGATCATGGTCATTTTTTCCGTTAAGCTGCTGGGCATCTGCGGACTCGTTAACTGGCGCACAGAGTGCGACGGCCACTGGATATACATTTTCAGGACAGCCAAAGAGGCACTTGATAACAACACAGTATTCGACGGGATCAGGCTGATAAATCATGAATTTATCATCGACCTGTTCAATCTCGGAGGCTGGATCAAGTATTGGTTCCTGTTTGGTTTCATGGCATTGATACTCTCTTACTTGCCGACTGCTGTTAAAAAGATCAACAAGATCTTCAGACCCGATAGAAAGCTTATCCATTTCGCAGTACAGGCTGTGAGGCTGCTAAGGAGCGCTTCAGCCGAAAGATGTGCCTCTGCCGTCAAAGCCTTCGTAAAGTACGGCATTATCGTATCAGCTGACAGTCCGGGAAGCGTCAGCAGATCGGTCGGTTTCTCTGTTATCATAAACGACAGGGAATACTACGGCGGTGTCGTTGCTGACGGTGTGACCGTTGTGAGATCGCTCCATCTGATCTCCGCGGACGGGACCGAGACCGACCACATTTTCCCTGAGCCGTTAACTGTCATCGCCGGAAAGAAGCGCATATTCCTGTGCGGCTCATTCACAGACTCAAACGGCACAAGGCAGCGTAAAAAATCTCTCAGCACGCTGCCGGAAACAGTATCGTCAGGCTTTGAAAGCTATTCGGTAAATATCAACACTAAAATGTAAGGAGAATGAACTATGAAAAGTAAAGTCAATATCTGCCCCTTCTGTGGGCTCGCAATTACTGCCCCCCTCAACCTCATCACAAGCCAGCAGGTCAAAAAGATCGGGCTCATTGATCACATTTCCGTCGACGAGGTACTTCAGCGTCACACAGAGAGCTATGGCGGAGTCATTGAATCCGAATCTCAGTTCAAACAGATCGTATACCCCGATGGGCAGATCCCTGACACGATCAGGAGGTTTGTCCGCGGCAACAGGATAAAGCTCCAGATAGGCGAGGAGGAGATAAACCAGAAGGCGTGCGATAACTGCCATTCCAATATAACTCCGATACTCGATGATAGTATCAAAGAAGTGATAAATGTCATGCTCATCGGCCCTCCCGGTGCCTCGAAGACCACTCTTTTAGCAAGTGCTATCAAGTTCGCATCAGAGCTCCATCCAAAAAACAAACCCGAAAAGATCATCAGCGCCATGTCGCCGAAGTCGTTCGAGCACGAATTCTACGCAAAGAAAACTGCCAAATTCCCATATATCGGCGCGCAGACAAACCATAACAGCAGCCAGTTCAACAGACAGCCGCTCTTCTTTATCCGCACAGGACAGAAGCTCCTGATCTTTCACGACTACCCGGGCGAGGCACTCAAGGAGAGCGCGTTCAGCATTCCCGACAATGCTGTGCCCGTTTATCTCTACGACTACAGCGCTGATAAAAATATGCAGCTCGCATTTTTCAACACCAAGATAATGGAACTGCACGACGGCAACAAGACCTACAAGAAAGAGATCATCGCTCTTACCAAGTGCGACACTCTTGATCAGCAGACCGTCCGCAGCATCATGCTCATGCCCTATGAGAAGTCAGGCTTCAAAAGCTTCTCAAGCCTGCTTGCAGCCAGACGCAGGGCATTCTCTGACCGTGATCTCGGTCAGAACATCGAAATGTTCAGCCAGCTCAGCAGCTACTGCGACAACATCGACGCAGTATGCGTAGCTGCTCTCGGCTGTGACACAGAAGCGACCGAAGACGGTAAATACAGGCTTTCGGGTCCGTGGGATCCGCAATACATATACGATACACTGCTTACGATAGGAGGCTGATCAGTTATGACAGAGCAGATTGAAAAAACACCGATCCTTATCGAGGATCACAAAAACAATGAGTTCCGCTGCCAGGGCGACGGCGAGAACATCCCGGTCAGAATCACAATCCGCAGCAAGGAAGGCTACCCTGCGCCCAATGAGTGCAATTGCTTTCTTGGCATCAGCAAGGATAAACAGCCGTTATACCTTATCCAGAAATACGACAGACCTGTCGGCAACAGACCGGCTGATACCATGACTGCCTTCCGTATCTTCAAAAGAGGCAATGAATACGACCTGAAATTATTCCGCCAGCTGTGTTCAGATCTCTTTTTCGAGACTACATCTGCCGAATCAGTATCCTACCCGTCATCCCTGACTGTCAATACATGGGCATTATTCACAGAGGCGCTCAGGCTCGACCGATGCCACTGCCCATACAACTTCTACCACAAGATCGGACAGAAGGCTAAGGGCAGCATAGACCCCAGCTGCGAAAACCTCGATTACCCAGGCTTTTGCAGGGCTGTCAGGATATTCAGCGGCACAAGCAATTCAACAGCCAACAAGAAGGCGGCTATCCGTCTTGCTACGCTCAACTTTGACGCTCCGGAAACGATAACAGACAGTACAGCAGATATACGCAATGCACTCAGCACTCTGGAGCGCTGCGAATACAAGACCAAGGGGTATCTTTTCCTGCTGACACAAAGACAGGCGAATGATAAAGACATTACAAACTACCTCGGCACTTCAGCTGATACTGATGAGTCCATGTTCAACCTCTATATCAGGGCATTGAGGAGCGAGGATGAGAATTATCTCGAAATGCTCAGACCTATGGTCAGACAGCCTGCTGCTCCAGAAGCCATGCTCACGGCAAAAGAGGCGGTCTGCGGTATGATCGTCAGAAACAAGCCGGTAAGCGATGTTGTAAGATTCAATCTGCTGTATATGTGCAGCCTCATCGACGATCCGCGCTGTCAGGAGTATCTGCGCAGCTTCTTCGCACAGATACGCTCAGACCAGCTGTTCAGGCACGATACATTAGAGGCGATATATAACAAGAACAGCAAATTCAACCTCTCAGGTATATTCAGACAGCTCGGAGGCAAGGCATACCGCGAAGAGGCTGCTCTCCTGTCAGGCGATCCCGACAACTGCGGCTATTATGTACATGACCTGTTCTATCTCGGCTTTATCTCAAACAAGGACTACGGAAAACACAAAGGCTCTGACAGTATCAAATACCTCTGCGACTTTGCGCTGGCTGACTTTGAACTTGCTGAAAGCAATGAGCGCTGCGAGCGCAGGGTAGAGGATTTCTTCGGCAATCTCAGCGGCTCTACGAAAAGAAGGGTCAGGAAGGAATTCAAAGGAAAGGTGATTGGACCTATCAATACAAAGCTAAAGGAAGCATTCGCTGCCGTAGGTTCAAACCTCATGAACAGAATAAAGACCGCTATCCGTATAAGACAGTTTATCTGAGGAGGATGTATTATGCTTTTGATCGCTATTATTGGTATCGCTCTCGTGCTTCTCGAAGCTGCTGCGATATTCAAGCCGGCAGATGTCACGCTGAGAAAAACACTGAAGCTGACCGTCAGACATTCCGACGGTTATGATGAAAAGCTCAGGATCAGGCTGAAAAATGGTGAGAACAGGACATACAGACTCACCCCTGATACTGACGCTTTCATCGAACAGAAGGGCAGCAGGCTCTATATCTGTACCCCAGACAGGTCAAGGCTCTTCCCTGTGATAAGGTACAGGCTTTCTGACGGTATGTCTGTAAAAGTCAGACGTACCAAGCCGATCTTTGCTTTTACTGCAATGTATGTGGCGGCAGTTCTTGTTTTCAACTCGTTCGGCAAGCCCATCATAAAGGGGAGAGTCGTTGACGCATTCACTTCATCTGCTATACCTGTGCTCCTGACACACGAAAACGAGGAGCTCATAGACTTCGCCCCCTACGAAGGTATACATAATTACCTCATCGTAGGTACCGACCAGAGACAGAGTATGCAGACACCTCATGCTGATGTGATCATTCTCCTGTCATTCAACGAGAATACAAACAGTGTAAGCTACTGTTCTCTGCTTCGTGACGTTTACACGGAAATGCGCGACAGATCGACTGTTACCATAGACGACCTTGACCCCTCGCTCCCCAATTACCAGCTCCTCGTTAATAACGTCAGCAGCAGCCAGTGGATGAAAGCAAAGCTGAATTACGCAGTAAACTTGCAATATATCGACGCCGGGGAGCACACCCCGGAGGAGAGGTTTGCCGAGGGGCTCAACAGCCTTGTGAATACGGTGGAGTATACCTTCCGCATCCCCATAGAAGGAGTCATCAGCGCCTCGTGGGAGGAGTTCATCACAGTCGTTGACTCGTTCGGCGGCGTCGAGCTCGACATAACAGAGGATATGCTGATATCCGAATCCGAAGACGGCAAACCAATCGGTATCAAGCCTGTGCTTGAAAGTCAGAACAGACTCTACGGCTACGACGACCACATCGAAGCCGCAGGTCTGCAAAAGCTGAATGGCAATATGTCGCTTGCATATGTAAGGCTCAGATACGTCGCCGGCGGAGCCAACAGCGATATCGAGCGCACCGGAAGGATCAGGAACTTTGTATACAGCTTCGTAACTCAGAAGCGCACTGAGCTTTTCAAGCTCGCCGACTCTGAGAGGATTAGCGCGGTCTCAAAAGGGATATACTCCTCGCTCTCTGAGGAGCAGACAGAAAAGCTCATCGACATGGTGCTCACACTGCCTACCCCGGTGGATAAGGGCACTCTGCCCTATTCCTTCCACGACAAAAGGATCGACGGCGTTGACTATATCTGCGTCGACGGCAAGAATGAGCCGCGTATGGACGTTCAGGCAAGAGCGCTGCTCTGCACGGAGCAGCGCTCTGAGCAATAATTTGTCTGGCTCGCTTTCCTTTGTAAAAATAGAAAAGATAACTGAAAGATGCACTTGCTATCACTTAT
>JAUMVH010000132.1:1659-7650 GCA_030530245.1 Ruminococcus sp. | reverse complement strand
GGGCGGCGGCTGGGTAGACCCGAACGCGGGCGGCGGCGGCGACGTCCCCGACCCGAACGGCGGCGGCGTATCCGAATGGTAAACAATAGCAATAAAGACCTGTCTGCATTTCGCGGACAGGTCTTGCATTATATCCCTGTAGGGGCGCACAGTGTGCGCCCGAGGATATTGTGGTTATTTGCGGGCGCTCGGAAAGCGCCCCTACACTATAAAAAGGAAAGAAACCTGTAGGGGCGAGTTCCGCTCGCCCATCAGTTTGACAAAAGTTCACGGGCACACAATGTGCGCCCCTACAAAAGTACAGGAGGAATTATGAGCGACAGGCTTAGACTATGCTGTCCGTGCCATTTCGGGCTGGAGAGCGTACTGAAATACGAGATAACTAAAATAGGCGGCACAGACCTCGCCGTCAGTGACGGCAAGATCTCCTTTACGGGCGACGAGAACGTCCTCGCGCGGGCAAATCTGTGCCTTTCCACAGCCGAGCGCGTGCTCATCGAGCTCATCGAGTTCCGCGCCGAGACCTTCGAGGAGCTGTTTCAGGGCGTGCGCTCTGTTGAGCTCGAACGCTTCATCGGCGTAGACGACGCCTTCCCCGTCAAGGGATACTCGCTGAATTCGGCGCTCCACAGCGTCCCCGACTGCCAGTCCATCGTCAAAAAGGCGGCGGTCGAGCGTCTCAAGAGCAAGTACGGCGTGAGCTGGTTCAGCGAGTCGGGCGCGACGGTGCAGATAAAGTTCAGCATACTCAAGGACGTGGTGACCCTCTACCTCGACACGAGCGGCGTGGGTCTGCACAAGCGCGGCTACAGACGCAATTCCAACGCCGCCCCCATCAAGGAGACCCTCGCCGCGGGCATTGTCGACCTCGCGCGCGTGCGTCCCGACAGCATTGTCTGCGACCCCTTCTGCGGCAGCGGCACACTGCTGATAGAAGCCGCTATGAAAGCGCTGAAAATTCCCGTCGGTATCAACCGCCGCTTTGCCGCCGAAAAATGGGGCTCTATCCCCTCCTCGGTGTGGCAGGAGGAGCGCAAGCGCGCCATTGACGGCGTCGACCGCTCGGCGGAGTTCCGCGCGATAGGCTTCGATATCGACGACGCCGCAGTCGCCCTCACCCTCGACAACGCCCACAAGGCGGGCATAAAGTCGCGTATCAGGGTCGAGCAGGCTGACATCGACAAATTCGTCCAGCCCGAGGACTCCATCGTCATCTGCAACCCGCCATACGGCGAGCGCCTGCTCGAGCTACGCGAGGCTGAGGACATCTACCGCCGCATGGGCAGAGTCCTCGGCAAGGGCGGCAGCCGTCAGAGCTACATCATCTCGCCGCACGAGCAGTTCGAGCAGTTCTTCGGCGAGAGCGCGAAAAAGCGCCGCAAGCTCTACAACGGCATGATAAAGTGCCAGCTGTATATGTACTTCTGATGGAGCGCGAGAAACTGCGGAAAATAGCCGCATTGCTGTACCCGACGCGCTGTCCCGTCTGCGGTGAGGTCATAGGCGCGAACGACTGCTTCTGCGAGAAGTGCACCGATATCCTCGTCCCGTACACGGGCAGCTTCCGCGTGAAGGGCAGCCCGAAATTCGTCGCCGCGTACGAGTACCACCCGAATATGTCCGAGGCGGTAATGCTGATGAAGCGCGGTGTTATGGGAAATGCTCCGTACGCGTTCGGCTCGGAGATTGCCGCGCGTATCAGGGAGGCGGGCATGGACAGGGCTGACCTGCTCGTGCCTGTGCCGATGTTCAAGGCAGACCTGCGCAGCCGCGGCGCGAATCAGTCGCTGCTCATCGCGCAGGAGGTCGGCAGGCGGCTCGCTATCCCCGTGGACGGAAAGTCCGTGGTCAAGAGCGTGGAAACTCTCCCGCAGAAGGAGCTGCGAAAGCGCGAGCGCGAGGTCAACCTGCGCGGAGCCTTCACGGTCGCCGCTCCCGAGGCTGTGAAGGGCAGGACGATAATACTGATAGACGACCTCTGCACCACGGGCAGCACGCTCGCGGAGGTCACGGCTGTACTGCTCGGAGCGGGCGCGGCGGAGGTTTACTGTGCCTGCGCGTGCAAGGCGGTCGAGCATGAAGAGGAGGAAGATATATGAACAACGGACACGCTGAAAAAGCCTGCAAGCTATTCGCCGACGGACGAAATTGCTCACAGGCTGTATTTACTGCATTCTGCGATGTGACCGGGCTCGACGAGGAGCTCGCGCTGAGGCTGTCGTCCTCATTCGGAGGCGGCATGGGACGTATGCGCGAGGTCTGCGGCGCGTGCTCGGCGATGTTCATGGTCGCGGGCATACTCTACGGCTACAGCTCCGCGAGCGACGACGCCGAGAAAGCCGCGCATTACAGGCGTATACAGTACCTCGCGGAGGAATTCCGCAGGCAGCACGAAACTATCATCTGCCGCGACCTGCTCAAGGGGCTGAGCGTGGACAAGTCCCCCGTCCCCGACAAGCGCACGGAGCAGTATTACAAGGTGCGCCCGTGCATACGCTTCGTGTGCACCGCCGCGGACGTGCTTGACAGGTACATCGCGGAAAATCCCGTAAAATAGCGCTCAGCTGTCGATAAGCATTCGTGCGCGGTTGTATGCGTTGAGGGGAGTGCCGCTCGAATCCATGTCGATGCTGACTATCTGCCCGCCGCACTCCCTCGCAACGGAGGAATAGATACCGCGTCCGAAGATGTGGCTCGGCATACAGCCGAAGGGCTGCACCGCGAGGACTTTTTTGCAGCCGTGGTGGAAATAGCCCGCTGTCTCGGCTCCTATCAGCCAGCCGTCGCCCACGCTTGCTCCCGTACTTATAATGCCCTCCGCCTCGGACTTTATCGTATGGAGCGGCGGGAGAGAATAGAAGCCCTCCTCGGTCAGCGCCGATATCATGCTCTTTTGCAGCCGCTCCAGCACCCGGCCTACCGCGCGGTAGCCAAGTGCGGCAATTTCGGGGAGTCTGACGAGCTGGGCGTCTATGTAGTAGATGACATACCACGAGAGCCCGTTTGTGAAGCTCTCGCAGCCGCTTTCCTCGATGAAGCGCACCATATCCCAGTTGCCGAGGGAGCAGTATTTCGTATACAGCTCGCCCACCAAAGCTATGCGCTGCTTTTTCGCGTCGGTACGCGGTATCCTCTTGAAGCTCCGCGTTATCGTGCGGAACCGATTCACCATTATATTCAGGTCAAGACGGCGGCACTCCCTCAGCTCGTCTCCGAGCTTTTTCAGCCACCTGTCGCGGAGCCTTTCGGTATCGCCCCTGCGCTTTTCGTAGGGTCTGACCTGCTGGACGAGCAGCATTATCAGGTCGCCGTAAAACAGCGCAAACAGCGAACGCCATACCATCACCGGTGTGACGGGAAGCTGATTTTCCGTGTCGATATGCTTGAGATTCAGGTTCAGGACGCGCGTCTGCGGAAATCCCGCCCTGACTATCGCCTTTCTCAGCAGGTCGGTATAATTAGAGCCCCTGCAGGCATCACCCACCGTCGGCATCAGCAGCTTGGTACGAGAAGGGTCGAATTTCCCGCTGCTTAGCGCGTCTATCATCTGACCTGTCATCATAGCGAGCGGCCAGCACATATCGTTATGGGTATATCTCAGCCCCACCGCGAGCACTTCTTTCCCCTGAGAGAGAATGACCGGGTCATATTCGCGCGTGAGGAAGGCATATTTCATCAGCGGGAAATGTGCGTCGAGAATGGACGGTATCAGCAGCTTTTCCTTCAATTCTGTCACCTCTTCGTTGGTTGCTTTTATAAATTATATCATATTTGCAGACCCAAAGCAACAAAATATCCACATTGTAACACGATTTAAACCAAGCTGCAAAAAATCTCTTGACAAGCCTCATTATATATGGTATAATCAAAATTGAAAATGATTATCATTTTCAAAAAGCAATTTCAAGGAGATCTTACAATGTTCAGGAAAACTGTTTCTTTTGCAGCAGCTCTCACGCTCGCAGCAAGCCTTTTCACGGGCTGCTCGGCTCCGTCGGCACGCGACGGCAAGCTCAGCGTGGTCTGCACGATATTTCCCGTCTACGACTGGGCGCGCGAGGTCATCGGCGATGCCGACGGCGTTCAGCTCACCTACCTGATGAACAGCGGCGCCGACCTCCACAACTACCAGCCGACCGCCGACGATATGATACGCATATCCGACTGCGACGTGTTCATCTACGTGGGCGGCGAGTCCGACAGCTGGGTGGACGGCGCCCTCAGCAACGCCCGCAACAAGGACATGATAGTCATCGACCTCATGGACGTGCTCGGCAACGCACTCCGCGAGGAGGAGCTCAAGGAGGGCATGGAGGCTCCCGACGAGGAAGAAGAGGAAGAGGGTATCGCCTACGACGAGCACATATGGCTCTCGCTGCGCAACGCCGAGGACTGCACGGCTGCTATCGCGTGCCTGCTCTCGGACGCTGACAGCGAACACGCAGGCACGTACAAGGACAATGCCTCGTCATACATTGACGAGCTTGAAGCTCTCGATGCCGACTTCACAGAGCTCACCGCCTCCGCCAAGAACAAGACCCTCATCTTCGCTGACCGCTTCCCGTTCCTCTACTTTGTGGACGACTACGGGCTCGACTACTACGCCGCATTCATCGGCTGCTCTGCCGAGAGCGAGGCGAGCTTCGAGACTATCGCCTTCCTCGCAGACAAGGTCGACGAGCTCGGCGTGGACTGCGTGTTCACCATCGAGGGCTCGAGCTGCACCATCGCGGACGCGGTCATTACAGCGGCAAAGTCGCAGGACATCGAAACGGTCACACTCAACTCCATGCAGTCCGTCACTCAGACCGACGACGAAACGAGCTCGTACTACGGCTTCATGCAGGAAAACTATAACGCTCTGAAAGAGGCTCTGAACTGAATGGAACAGATAATATGCAAAAACGCCGCTCTCGGCTATGAGGACGGCATTGTCACCGAGGACCTCAATTTCACCGTCAGCAGCGGCGATTACCTCTGCATACTCGGCGAAAACGGCTCGGGCAAGAGCACGCTCATAAAGGCGCTGCTCGGACTCAAGCCGCAGGTACGCGGCGAGATAACGTGGGTGAACGGCTTCTCCTCGAAGGAGATAGGATATCTCCCGCAGCAGACTCCCGTGCAGAAGGACTTTCCCGCGTCAGTGCGCGAGATAGTGCTCTCGGGCTGCCTCTCGAAGACGGGACTGCGCCCCTTCTACAACGCGAAGGAGAAGGAGCTCGCGCACAAGAATATGCAGCGGCTCGGCATATGCGACCTCGCAAAGCGCTGCTACCGCGACCTCTCGGGAGGTCAGCAGCAGAGGGTACTGCTCGCGCGCGCACTGTGTGCGACGGAGAAAATGCTCCTGCTCGACGAGCCCGTGACAGGTCTCGACCCGCACGCGCAGAACGACCTCTATGAGCTTATCTCAAAGCTCAACAAGGCGGGCATAACTATTATAATGGTATCGCACGACATCTCATCGGCGGTGAGGTACGCCTCCCACATCCTGCACATCGGCAAGAAACAGCTGTTTTTCGGGAGCAAGGACGACTACCTCAGCAGCAAGGTCGGGCGCTCGTTCATAGAAACGGAGGCTGAAACAAATGGCTGACCTCATCTCAACGCTGCAATACTACTTCTCGTTCTCGTTCGTGCGCTACGCGCTGATCGTGGGACTGCTGATAGCGCTGTGCTCCTCCCTCCTCGGAGTGACACTCGTGCTCAAGCGCTTCTCCTTCATCGGCGACGGACTCTCGCACGTGGCATTCGGCGCGATGGCAGTCGCCTCGGTAGTCGGACTCACGAACAATATGCTCATAGTCCTGCCCGTGACGGTACTCGCGGCGGTGCTGCTCCTGCGGACGGGTCAGGACACGAAGATAAAGGGCGACGCGGCTGTCGCGATGATATCCGTCGGGACTCTCGCGGTCGGCTATATGCTGATGAACCTCTTCCCCACCTCGTCGAACATCTCCGCCGACGTGTGCAGCACGCTCTTCGGCTCGA
>JAUMVH010000132.1:0-1649 GCA_030530245.1 Ruminococcus sp. | reverse complement strand
CGCTGATACTCACCCTCACGCCGTTCGACGTGTGGCTGTGTATCGGTATGTCAGTGGTGGTGCTCGTGATGTTTGTGCTCTTCTACAATAAGATCTTCAGCGTCACCTTCGACGAGAGCTTCTCGAAGGCGACGGGTATAAACTCCGACGGCTATAACCTCCTCATCGCGATAATCACGGCACTGATAATCGTGCTCGCGATGAACCTCGTGGGCTCGCTGCTCATCTCCGCGCTCATCATATTCCCGTCGCTCTCGGCAATGCGCCTGTTCAAGAGCTTCCGCGGAGTAATGATATGCTCGGCGGTGATATCGGTGATATGCGCCGCTGCGGGAATAATCATATCCATTCTCGCCTCGACGCCCGTCGGCTCGACCATAGTTTCCGCCGACATCATAGTATTCTTCGTATTCTGGATAATCTCCGCATTCACAGGGAGGTCGAGAGCATGAGAGCTGCAGCAGCTTGTGTGGCACTCGCCGCGCTCCTTGCGCTGACCGCCTGCGGGAGCTCCGCAAACGTAAGCGAGAGCGAGGAGACCACTCTCCCCGCGTCCCTCAGCAGAGACGGCTTCGACGTCGACCTCACGCAGTTCAACGCGAACATGATGTACGGGCAGATATACGACATGATAAACCGCCCCGAGGTCTACGAGGACAAGACAGTCCGCGTGACGGGCAATTTCGTCTACTACAAGGACAAGAGCGAGAACGAGTATTTCTCGGCGTTCGTCCCCGACGCGGCGGCGTGCTGCTCGCAGGGTATCGAGTTCGTCCTCGACGGCGACTACACCTACCCCGACGACTATCCTAAGACAGGCAGCGAAATAACCGTCACGGGCACTTTCAGCTGGTATAAGCAGAACAACGCGGTCTTCTGCCAGCTTCAGCACGCACAGCTCGTCGACACTATTCCTGTAGGAGGTAATACCAATGAAGGCTAAGTTCATAGCAGTTTCAGCCGCAGCACTGCTTTTGTGCGGCTGCGGAGACACCTCGGCTGTCGACAAAATCGCAGAATCAAACAGAGCTACAACTCAGGAAACGACAAAATCTCCCGCCGAACTCGCGGAGCCCATACACACGACTGCCGAAGCTATGACGACTCAGCCCGCCACGGAAGTAGGCGAGCCTGTCGACCCCGACGGCACCTTCGATATCGACCTCACAACGCTCAGCGCGAGCATGGTCTACGGTCAAGTCTACGATATGGTCTACAACCCCGACGACTACCTCGGCAAGACCGTGAAAATGAGCGGACCGTTCGCCTATTACCGCGACGAAGCAACGCAGAAGGAGTATTTCGCGGTGCTCATAAAGGATGCAGCAGCTTGCTGCTCGCAGGGAATAGAGTTCGTGCTCGACGGCGAGCATAGCTACCCTGAGGATTACCCCGCACTCGACACGGAAATAACCGTCGTCGGCAGATTCGACTGCTACACCGAGGGAACTATCCCCTACTGCCAGCTCACGAACGCACAGATAGTATAAGAAAAGCCCGCTGATCAGCGGGCTTTTGTATATATA
Organism: Ruminococcus sp.; assembly: GCA_030530245.1. Classification (GTDB taxonomy): domain Bacteria; phylum Bacillota; class Clostridia; order Oscillospirales; family Ruminococcaceae; genus Ruminococcus. Next base: position 123 of record JAUMVH010000132.1, on the reverse strand, counting down.
AAGGTATAATGCGCGAAAAAAATTCGTGCCACATATCAAGTGTGAAACGAGCAATCGGTTGAAGTTTTAGTGAATAGTGAATAACGAATAGTACAGAAAAAAACGAATGACCACCTGCGCGGA
>JAUMVH010000131.1 GCA_030530245.1 Ruminococcus sp. | reverse complement strand
TTTGAATTCTTCCTCGGTAACAAATACTTTTATACGCATTCCTTTCACCTCTTTTCGGTATAAGAAAACCGCCTTGGTTTCCCAAAGCGGTTCGGAAAGAGTGGCTATCAGGCAGGCGTACAACTCTCCTGCATCTCTCGGGATAAATCCCTGTCTGTACCAGCGGCGTGTGGACTGTACGAAATCTTCCACCTCTGATAACACACTCTTATCTTACCAATATTATATCACAATTATTCTGATTTGTAAAGTACTTTTTTATTTTTCAATATACGTTTCCAATCTTTTTCGTCAATTTTCATAAATGTAATGATTGAATTTTTATACTCTGGGTTGTCTGTTGAGGTAACAAGTCTCAAAACAGTTTTGAACTTCTCACCATTTTCTGTAATTTCCTTAAGAATTAAAGCGGTATTTGGCTTATTAGCTTCTATGATATAATCAGGGTTCTCAACTATTTCCTTGAAATACATTCCAAATCTTTCATAGTCATTTGGATGCCGTTCTTTAATATGATCTATCTGACTATCAGTAATAACTACCTCATCTGTTTGTATATCATCAGTAATGCACTTATAAATATCAAGATTTATATTTCCTACCTTATGCACATCTGTTTCCGCCGTTTCTTCTACTTTTTCTTCAATTATACCACTTTTCTCTGAAATGTCAACAGATTCTTCAAGTTTCGGTACTTCTTTCTCGGTCTTCTCCGTCTCAACGCCCTTGAGCCTCTCAGGAATCCTCTGCTCGGTATACTCGGCTGGAGCTGACTGCTTCGGAGCCGCAATGTCTACATCGACTGCATCCCCCTCGGGAATGGCTGTCGGAGGCGGACTCTTCAGCGCGAAAACAGGGTCGGCGTCCGAACCGATACGCACATCGCCGCCGTATATCTTCTCCTGCAATGGCTTGCGAACGAGAACGCGGTCTCCCTCGGCGGCGTTCGTTTCGTCGATATAGTTGAGGGGGTTCGAGGTTCTCCCCGACCAGCAAGCGTTCGGCGGACTGCCGAATGCGATGCTGGCATTTCATACCACCGCTACCGATACTGCTTTGTCAGCGGTAGTTTTCTCCCTATGCCAATGTCGCCACACTCGCTCTACGTTGTGCGACAACTGCTTCTGTGGGTACAGGTGGGATACCTGTCCGCTTTCGATATCGGCGGCAGAAAAGGGCTTGTTTGTGGGTGACGGTAACTCAGTCGTGACAGTAACTATACCGTCACCCGAGTTTTACTGTCACTCGACTTTTTAGCGGTATACAGACATTTGTCAACCGTGAGTGACAGTATGGTCAGCATTTTCACCACCTCCATTTTTACCGTCACTGCCGACACGCTATCACTTACAGAAGGAAAAAATGTGGGAGCAGTATCTTTTATACAAATTGACCTGTTTTTGAATATGTTTTCAGCCATTGCGAAATACTGTTCCTTTTATGCACAAAAAACAGCGCCTGCAACTGTTCAAGCTGCAAGCGCTGTATGATTTCTGTCCCTATATTTATACTATGGGAACTTTATCTCCGTTTGTATAAAATGTGGAGACATTTATTTTTCAATTTCGGGGACATTTTGACTCAGCTTCAAGTGATGTTGCACAACAGTACACATCTTTGCTTGTGCAACCATACGAATTTTCAGAAATTTCAAAATTTTTTCGTCTTTTTTACCTTTGAAAGTCACTTATATATGAAACTGTCCTTATGGACGGAAAAGGAGGACTTTCAAAATGAAAAAAATGCTGGCACTTTTATCTGCGCTTGCGCTGTTTACCGCGTGCACCGCCTGTTCAGACAGCGGCAAAAGTCCGTCGGACGTGTTGTCCGGCAAAAGCAGCGTTACATCAGCCGCGCAGACCATTTACAAGCAGGACAAGCTGAGCGTTCCTGATGACTTCCACTACCCGAAATCTCTTGTTAGTACGAAGGACGGCAGGCTGCTGTTTATCTACAACGATATGGAGTTCACTGACCGCGCTGTTTACTACGACGCAGAGCTGAATATGGGCGGGAGCTTCAACATCGAAAGGGACGAGAACGAAACTCTATCAAATTTCACGATGACCGACGTGGGTCTGCGTGCATTCAGCCTTCGGGAGACGGACAACGGGACTGTCTTATCGCTCAAGACCTTCTCCGAGGACGGCAAGGTCGTCTCCGCGACAGAGCTGAGCGACCTCGGCGAGTACATCGACACGAACGGCATTGCGAACAGTGTCAGCTTTCACGGCGATGACTGTCTTATCAGCTTCTTCAATGCGGCGGTGATTGTTGACGGCAGCGGCAAGGTGAAGGAGTACACCGACATAACTCCTGACTCGGTCTACTCGTTTGACAGCAGCGGCTGTATCATCTGCAGCATTTCCAATTACGCTGTACGTCTTGATAAGCTCCGCCAGCCGACTGAAACTGAGCTTGCCAATAATATGGTCGGAGCGTCGATGCTGCGTCCGCCTGTTATGGGAGACGAGCGCTATCCGATATATCTGATACTCGACAACGGGATATACGGCATGACTGCAGACGGCGGCAAGGTCATGCTCGTCGACTTCACCGCCTCGAACATAAAAGTGTCAGATGCGGCGGCTGCACTGCCTTACGGCGAGGACAGTTTCATCGTGTATACCGATTCACTCATGCTGCTGACTGTCCGCCCCGACGACTACACAGAGGAGCGTGAGACCGTCATCGTGGGAGTTCACGATACTATTTCCCCTGAATTGCGCGGTATAGGTACTGATTTTGCACTCTTTAACGACAGATATCAGGTGGAATTCCGCGAATACGACACCGACAGGGACGACCTGTGGGCGGATATCCTCACGGACGATTCGCCCGACGTCTATGTCCCTTACGACCACGGCGAGGTCATCAGGTACATCAACCTTGGTGCAATAGCGGACTTCGGCGAACTCCACGATAAGTACGGCGGCATGATCGAGGACGATTTCCTGCCGAATATCGTCAGCGGATTGAAGTACAAGGGCAAGCTGTATTCGATGGGTATGTATTTCCGTCCCGACTTGTTTATGGCTAACCGTGATGTCCTCAGCCGTGAGCAAGCTAAGTGGAACTATGATGAATTCTACGATTTTGTGGCGTCTCATCCTGATATGTACCTTGCGGAGCACGGCACAATGGACGATGCGGAATCATGCTTTGCATGGATCTGCGGCATGAACTACTGCGACTGGATAGACTATGACAATGCAGAGTGCTGCTTTGATTCTCCTGAATTTATAAAGCTGCTGGAGTTCTGCAAGAATGCAAACTATATCGGCAGCTACGGCGATAGCTACTACGAGAATATCACCGCCGAGCAGCTGGCACTGGACGGGACTGAAAATATGTCTTATCTCGGAAATAAAAAAGTTCTCTTCGCCGACGGAAGATACGGAGCCATGATCGAATCCTTCACAAACGCGTTCGCTGCACACTCTATGTCAGCTGACGTATCACCTTTGTGACGATGCCGAACAACACCCGCAGCGGTACATTCCATATGCAGGACGAATACTGCGTGCTGACGAGCGGCAAGTGTCAGCAGGGCGGCTGGGAATTTGTTAATTATTCGCTTGGCTATGATGTTCAGACTGAAGATCATGCTCACTCTGTCTTCCACACTCACAAGGACGCTTTTGAGGATATGTGGGAACAGCGGGTAAAAGAGCTTAATGACAACGACCATGAGGTGCACTTAAATGTGAGCGGATATACATTCGCCTATAAACCGTATGTCTCTCCGGAACAGTCTGATTATATCAAGGAGGCTGTTCTCTCCTGTGACAGGCTCGGGATCTGGGACGAAAATATAAGTCCCATACTCTATGAAGAATTCGGCAGCTACATCGCTGGAGAGACGTCCGCCGAGGACTGCGCAAAGCATATACAAAACAGAGTCTCGATAGTTCTCAGTGAGCAGTCGTAAGCATAATGCAACAGAGGCATTCGTTTGAATGCCTCTGTTGTGTCCTATTCGGTTTGATTTCTCTTTACTACGATAAGAATATGCTACACCCCTTTCCAAAGACTTTTAGCCCAAATTTTTGCCCCATAGGGTACTCCCGATAGAACAACAATGCGCAAGTTCTTTCGTTTTTGGAGCACCCTATGGGGCAAAAATTTAAGTTGGAAGTTTTCGGAGAGGAGTTTGGGAAGGAGCCCTTTCCAAAAGGGTTTCCCTCAATAAGTCCTCGTATTGCTCCTATATGGACATTGCGGTCAGGTCGCTTTTCTTTTCAAATAAGAGCACGGGATAGCCGTCGTAGTAGGGCTTGACTATCTCGGGGTGGAGGTCTGCGTAGGCGAATATTTCGTCTGCCAGACCTTTTTTCAGGAAGTCCACAAGCTCCGAGAGCGGACGGTTGAACATCTCGTCGCATATCGAGGCGATGGCGATGGCACGCCTGCCGCCGACGTTCATTATCCTGTAGGGCCATATACGGCAGTCGAACGGCTTATCGTCGCCGAGCATACAGCCGTGCTCGGTCAGAGCGGGACAGGTGAACAGCTCGTTCTCGTCGAGCTCCCTGACCTTGAAGATGCAGCCGCCGTCCTTGCTCACGAACTCGGTATCGGGCTTGGCTTCGCGGATACGGCGGCAGAGCTCATCGGTGAATACGGGAGTCTCCCACACGTCATACCTGTCGAACACGCAGCAGAGCCGGCACGCGGCGCAGCTTTTCGGGTCAAGAATCTTTTTCAGCAATTTCATTACCTCCGATATCGTTCAGAAATTCCGCCACGATGTAGCGCGGGCGCTGTTTGACCTCGGCGTATATCTTGCCGACGTACTCGCCGATTATGCCGAGGGCGAGTATCTGTATGCCGCCGATGAACCATATCGAGCACATCGTGCTCGACCAGCCGAGCTCGGAGTGCCCGAGCAGCTTCACGACGAACGCCCATATTATCGCCGCCGCGCTTATCGCGGACATGATGAAGCCGATAGCGGTTATGAGCTTGAGCGGCTTGGTGCTGAACGAGGTTATGCCGTTTATCGCGAAGGAGAGCATTTTCCCGAGCGGGTACTTGCTCTTGCCCGCGAAGCGCTCGTGGCGTTCGTAGTAGACCTTGCAGCTCTGAAAACCGATGAGCGGTACGAGTCCGCGCAGGAAAAGGTTCACCTCCCTGAATCCCGCGAGCTCGCGCAGTACGCGGGCGCTCATCAGGCGGAAGTCGGCGTGGTCGTACACGACGTCGGCGCCCATGAGCTTCATAAAGCGATAGAAGCTCCGCGCGGTGAAGCGCTTGAAGAAGGTGTCGGTCTTGCGGGCGCTTCTCACGCCGTAAACGACGTGGTTGCCCTCGTAGTATTTCACGAGCATTTCGTCTATCGCGTTGATGTCGTCCTGCAAGTCGGCGTCCATAGTTATGGACACGTCGCAGATGTCGCGGACGGTCATAAGTCCCGCGAGCACGGCGTTCTGATGACCGCTGTTGTGCGCGAGGTCTATCCCCGAGAACATCGCGTCGGAGCGGTGGAGCTCCTGTATTATCTGCCATGTGGAGTCCCGCGAGCCGTCGTTGACGAAGACGACTCTGCTCTCGGGCGAGATGAGTCCCGCGCCGATGAGGGCGGTGTACTTCTCCCGCAGGCGCTTTGCCGTCTCGGGCAGCACCTCCTCCTCGTTGTAGCAGGGAACTATCAGAAATAGTTTGTCAGCCATGATCATTTCCTCATTTCGGAACTGTATGAAAGTGCAGTCGGGGCGATGCGGGCATCACCCCCTACATTATGTTGCAGGGGACGCCGCCTCGGCGTCCCGCAAATCACCGTAGAATATCTCCCAATAATTCTACCACTTTGCGCCCGTTTAGTCAAGCACTTGACAACTTGCGGCGTATGGGGTAAAATTGAAGTGTACTTTTTTACAGGGAGGCGCGCTATGCCCGAATTAAAGCCGAAAATGTTCAGGGAGTCGGAAAAATCGTCCGTTTCCGAGAACCTCGTCGCAAATATAGTCTCATTCATACTGATAATGGCAGTGATACTCGTCGCGGAGTCGATAATACCGTGGATAATGGCTAAGGACGCCATAAACGAGCGTATCAACGAGCTCACACAGTCGGGCGGCAGTGTGACGCTCTCCGCTGTCCGCGACATCTCCACCGCCGTCACCCTCGAGAGCAGGACGTTCATCGTAATGCTCCTGTGCACGGGCTTCGGCACGCTGATATCAATGTTTTACTGCCGCTTCGGAGAGGCGCGGTCGCTGCGCTCGATGGGCGTAACGAAGTGCAAAGCGGGAGTGCACTATTTGCAGGGCGTGCTCGTCGGAGCAGTGCTGATGTCCGCGATAACGCTCGGCTCGGTGCTCCTGCGCGTGAACAACATCTCGCTCTGCAAGAGCATAAGCTTCGGTACGATAGCACTGATACTCCTCGGCTTCCTCGTGCAGGGCATGAGCGAGGAGTTCATCTTCCGCGGCTTCCTCATGAACACCCTCGGCGGACGCCACCACCCGTTCGTCGCCATCGGCGTGAGCGCGGTCGCGTTCAGCCTCGCACACGTCCTCAACCCCGGATTCGGCGTGCTCGTGTTCATAAACCTTGCGATGTTCGGCGTGTTCGCGTCGCTGTATATGATAGCTTTCGACGATATATGGGGCGCCTGCGCGATACACAGCGTGTGGAACTTCCTGCAGGGCAGCTTCTATGGCATAAGCGTCAGCGGCTCGGGCGAGACCGAGTCCGTCTTCCGCACGACCGCGAACAGCTCCGCGAGGCTTCTCACGGGCGGAGATTTCGGCATCGAGGGCAGTATTTTCACGACCGTCGTCCTCGCGGCAGGCATAGCCGTCGTTTGGTGGAGACTGAGCAAGGCTCCCGCCGACAAAACCGAATAAACGGAAACAGCCATAACTGTTATGCCAATATCACGGCTGACATTTACGCTGATGCGCTGAAATCCACTAAAACAAAGGTGGCTGACCTTATAACGCTGAAACTCTCATTAGAGCAAAAAATCCGTCCCGATAAACGAGACGGATTTGAAAATCTTTTCGATAAAGACCAAACAAGTACCAAGCAGATTTGCAAGGTCTGAAAAGTGCCGAAAATACGGCGAATCGAGATAAGTCTGCTTATCTCTTCGAGAACTGAGGCGCACGACGAGCAGCCTTGAGACCGTACTTCTTTCTCTCCTTCATTCTGGGGTCTCTTGTGAGGAAACCGGCCTTCTTGAGAGTGGGACGGAGCTCAGCGTCGAACTCGAGGAGAGCTCTTGAAACGCCGTGTCTGATGGCACCAGCCTGACCTGTAACGCCGCCGCCTGCAACAGTGCAAACGATGTCGAACTTGTCGAGGTTATCGGTGAGGGCGAGGGGCTGACGAACGATGAGCTTGAGGGTCTCAAGACCGAAGTAATCGTCGATACCTCTGCCGTTGATAGTAACATTACCCGAGCCGGGGATTATTCTTACTCTTGCAACGGAGTGCTTTCTTCTGCCTGTTCCGTAGTAGTATTTTACTTTTGATTCGTACATTTCAAAGCGCCTCCTTATTATAATTCGTAAGCAACGGGCTTCTGAGCCGCCTGCTTATGCTCTGCACCCTTGTAGGTTCTCAGTCTCTTGAGCTGAGCTCTGCCGAGAGAGTTGTTAGGGAGCATACCGTTTACAGCGATCATCATAGCTCTGTCAGCCTGCTCA
>JAUMVH010000130.1 GCA_030530245.1 Ruminococcus sp. | reverse complement strand
CTACGATTCGATACCAACGCCGCGAGGTCGGAGATTGCCGACGCAGAGGCGGAGGCGGTGCGCCTGCGGGCAGAGCTCTCGAGCCTCAATTCGCTCAGGGAGCACCTGACCTCACAGAGCGAGGATTCGGGCAGGCTGCTCACGGAGTCCGAGCAGAGGATAGCCGCCGCAAGGCAGACTATCGCGGATTCGGAGAAGTCGCTCGCGGACACCGATAAGCTCATAAAGGAAGCCGAGGAGAAGCTCGCTCAGGGTCAGGACAGCCGCGAAAAGCTCCGCATGGAGCGCGCCGAGCTCTCGCAGAAGCTCTCGGATATGAGGATACACGGCATCGAGATAGACAAGGACATTCAGGCTCAGCAGGACGAGATAAAGCGCGTCGACGAGCAGCTCGCCGAGCTCGAAAAGGGCAGCAGCCACTTCGAGGAGGAGATAGAGCGGCAGGATAAGCTAATCGAGATGAAGCAGAGCGACATCGAAAAGCTCCGCACAGAGCTCGAGAATATGAAGTCGAACTCCGACACCTACCTCGCCGATATCGCGCGGTATCAGTCCATGCACACCGAGCAGAACAAGCTCGTCAACGAGATACAGAACGGCATGAAGCAGCTCAACGAGGCTAAGGAAAAGCTCTCGGGCGAGGTGACAAGGCTCGAGGAGCGGCGCGAGTCCATAAACCGCGACTCAGACTACATCATCGGGCAGCTGCGCGAGGTGTATCAGCTCAACCGCAGCGAGGCGGTGGAGCTCGCGGAAAAGCTCGAGGACATCACTGCCGCGCAGGCGGAGCTCACCGCGGTGAAGAACAAGATACGCGCCCTCGGAAGCGTCAATGTCTCCGCTATCGAGGAGTACAAGGAGGTTTCAGAGAGGTACGAGTTCCTGTCGGCACAGCTCGCGGACGTGCAGAAGTCAAAGAACGAGCTCGAGAAGATAATCGCCGACCTTACAGAGGAGATGTGCAGGATATTCTCCGACAGCTTCCGCGTGATAAACAGCAACTTCAAGGAGATATTCGTCGAGCTGTTCGGCGGCGGCAAGGCGGAGCTCATACTCTCCGACCCCGAGAATGTGCTCGAATCGGGCATTGAGATAAGCGTAGCGCCTCCCGGAAAGGTCATCAAGAACCTTATCTCGCTCTCGGGCGGCGAGCAGTCGTTCGTGGCTATCGCGATATACTTCGCGATTCTCAAGCTCAGACCCGCGCCGTTCTGCATACTCGACGAGATAGACGCGGCTCTCGATGAGGTGAACGTAAGAAAGTACGCGCAGTACCTCAAGAAATTCACCGATACCACGCAGTTCGTGCTCGTTACCCACCGCAGAAGCGCTATGGAGGAGGCAAACGTCCTCTACGGCGTCACCATGCAGGAGGACGGCATATCGAAGCTCCTCAAAATGGAGCAGGTGGACTTCCAAGAAGATGTAGCCGACATACAGTGACCGCAGGCTGTGCCTGCTGAATGAAAAGAGGATAAAATGGGAATATTTTCTAAGATAGCACAGGGACTAAAAAAGACCAAGGACAGCTTCATCGGCGGTCTGCAAAAGGTCTTCAACTCCTTTACCAAGATAGACGAGGAGCTCTTCGAGCAGCTCGAGGAGCAGATGATAATGAGCGATATCGGCGTCGATACGTCCGTCGAGATATGCGAGCGCGTCCGCAAAAAGGTCAAGGAGCGCGGTATCACCGACCCGCAGGAGATAATGGAGCTCATTCACGAGGTCATCTCCGAGATAATGGGCGACGATACGGGACTCGACCTCACCAAGTCGCCCGCAGTCATCATGGTCATCGGCGTGAACGGTGCGGGCAAGACTACCACTATCGGCAAGATGTGCCACCAGTTCAAGGGCGAGGGCAAGAAGGTGCTCGTCGCGGCGGCGGATACCTTCCGTGCAGCCGCTATTGACCAGTTACAGGTGTGGACCGAGCGCGCGGGCGTTGACATCGTCAAGCACGCCGAGGGCAGCGACCCCGGTGCAGTGGTATACGACGCCCTCGAAGCGGCGAAGGCTCGCGGCTGCGACGTCGTTATCATCGACACGGCGGGACGTCTCCACAACAAGCGCAACCTCATGGAGGAGCTCAAGAAGATAAACCGCATAATCGACAGCAAGGCGGGGGACTGCTCGCGCGAGGTGCTGCTCGTGCTCGACGCGACTACGGGTCAGAACGCCGTAAGTCAGGCGAAGCTGTTCAGCGAGACCGCTCCGATAACGGGTATCGTGCTCACGAAGCTCGACGGTACGGCAAAGGGCGGTATCGTCATCTCGATAAAGAACGAGCTCGGCATACCCGTCAAGCTCATAGGCGTGGGCGAGAAGATAGACGACCTCCAGCCCTTCGACAGCCGTATGTTCGTGGACGCGCTCTTTGATATGCCCGCTCCCGACGACGAGGAGGAAGAGGACGAGTCAGACGCTCCCGAGACTGAGGACGAGGACTACGACGACGAAGACGAGTCCGAGGAAGATGATGACGATGATGAGGACGAGGACGACTCCGACGAGGAGGACGGCGGCGAGGGCTTCGACGTCGATAACTTCGACGAGAATGCCGAGTTCACGGCGCGTACCGAGTTCGATATAGACGAGAGCTTCATGGCGGCGCTCGCCGAGGAGAAGGCTGCCGAGGAGGCATACGACGAGGACGGAGAGGACTACGACTTCGGCGATGTGGATGAGGACGCTTCCGACTACGAAGACGAGGAGGAAGTCCCCGAGAAGAAGAAAAAGAAGGGCTTCTTCAGCCGCCTGTTCGGCAGAAAGGACGAGGACGATGAAGACGACGAATAAGCTCGTCATGGCGACAAATAACGCAAACAAGCTCCGCGAGGCGAGGGAGATACTCTCGCCGCTCGGGATAGAGGTGCTGTCTCAGCGCGAGGCGGGCGCCGACTGCGACCCTGACGAGAACGGCTCCACGTTCGCGGAAAATGCCATAATAAAGGCAACGGCGGTTTACGAGGCAGTGGGGCTCCCCACTATCGCGGACGACAGCGGCTTGTGCGTGGACGCTCTCGGCGGCAGACCGGGGGTGCACTCCGCGCGCTATGCTCCCAAGGGGCAGGAGTGCGATAAGCTGCTCGGCGAGATGAAGGACGTCCCAGACGGCGAGCGCGGCGCGGCGTTCAGGTGCACGATATGCTACATCGACGAGAACGGGCACACCGAGTTCACGGGCTCGTGCGAGGGCTCTATCGGCTATGAGCAGCGCGGCAGCAACGGCTTCGGCTACGACCCCGTATTCATGGTCGGCGACAGGACGATGGCGGAGCTCTCCGCCGACGAAAAGAACAGTATTAGTCACAGAGGTGCGGCTCTGCGCGAGCTGTACCGCTTCCTCAGAGAAAGAAACGGTGAATGATATGCTGACAAGCAAGCAGAGGGCGTACCTGCGCGGTATCGCCTCCACATACGAGACCATTTTTCAGGTGGGCAAGGGCGGTGTTACCGAGGCTATGTGCAGGGACATCGAGGCTGCCCTCACGAAGAGGGAGCTCATAAAGCTGAGAGTCCTCGACAATTCGGGCTGGACCGCACGCGAGGCTGCCGACGCCATCGCCGAGCAGACAGGCGCGGACGTTGTGCAGGTCATCGGCAGCAGGTTCGTGCTCTTCAAGCGCAACGAGAAGGAGCCCGTAATCGAGAATATCCCCAAGGCGAAATGATGAAAGTCGTACTTATAAGCGGCACCGCGCACAAGGGCTCGACCTACCGTATCGGACGCATCGTGGCGGAGAAAGTGACCTCTGCCGAGAATATCAGCGAGGTTTTTCTCCCGCGCGATTTCGGGGAGTTCTGCCGCGGCTGCACGAACTGCTTCGTCAAGGGCGAGGACAAGTGCCCGCACTTCGAGAAGCTCCGCCCGATAACAGAGCTCATCGACGCCGCGGACGTTGTTATCCTTGCGTCGCCCGTGTACGTCTACCACTGCACGGGACAGATGAAGGCTCTCCTCGACCACTACGGCTACCGCTGGATGGCGCACCGTCCCGAGGAGAAGATGTTCAGCAAGCAGGCGGTCGTGGTTTCGACTGCGGCGGGCGCGGGCGTGAAGTCCGCACTCAGGGATATGGCGGACAGCTGCTTCTTCTGGGGCATTCCGCAGACGTATAAGCTCGGCAAAGCTGTCGCGGCTACGGATTGGGACAGCGTGAAGCCTGAGCTCAGGGATAAGATAAACGCGGAAGCCGGAAAAATCGCGAAAAAGATACGCAAAAGGGAGAAAAAAGTCCCCGTTGGGATAAAAACAAGGGCATTTTTCAAGATAATGAGCCTTATGCAGAAAAACGGCTGGAATCCCGCCGACGCCGACTACTGGAAGGCGAAGGGCTGGACGGGCAGCAAGCGTCCGTGGAGGTGAGCGGTATGCGCATAGGCATTTACGGCGGGAGCTTCAATCCCGTCCACAACGGGCATATCCACCTCGCGCTGACGGCTGTCAGCGAGCTGGAGCTCGACAGGCTGTACCTCGTCCCCTCGAAGATAAGCCCGCACCGCTCGTCGGACGAGTACGTCCCCGAGGAGGACAGGGTGGAGATGCTCAGGCTCGCGTGTCAGGTCAGCGACAGGCTCGAGGTCTGCGACTACGAGCTGCGCTCAGACAGAGTGAGCTACACCATTTTCACCGTCGAGGAGTTCCGCAGGCGCTTCCCCGACGACGAGCTCTTTCTGCTCGTGGGGAGCGATATGCTGATGATATTCGACAAGTGGAACAGGTTCGCCGACATACTGCGCGAGTGCACGCTCGCGGTGGTTTCGAGGTGCGAGGGCGATGTCCCCGAGCTCGAAAAAAAGGCGGAGGAGCTCCGTAAATACGGAAATATCGTCATATGCAAGGCGGCGCCCGTGGAGGTCAGCTCCTCGGATATACGCAAAAAAATTGCAAAAAATAAAAAATACTATTGCTATCTCGACAAAAATGTAGTACAATATATTAGGCTGAAGAAACTATACAAACAATGAGGTGAGCGTTTGTTATACGACATCGGCGAGAAAAAAAAGCTGCTGAAATCTATGCTTTCGCAGAAAAGATATCAGCATTCGCTGAACGTGGCGGCAGAGTGCAGGAAGCTTGCCGAAAAATACGGAGAAGACCCCGATAAGGCTTATTTCGCGGGGCTCCTCCACGATATCTGCAAGGAGCTTCCCGCACAGGAGCAGAAGGAGCTCGTGCTCGCAAGCGGCTATGCCGTGTGCAGGGAGGAGCTCGAGACGCGCTCGCTCTGGCACGCGATAGCAGGTGCATACTACGTCAAGAGCAGGTTCGGCGTCGAGGACATAGATATCCTCGATTCCATACGCTTCCATACAGTCGGCAGGGCAGGGATGACCCGCCTCGAGGAGATAGTCTACCTCGGCGACCTTATCTCAGCCGAGCGCGACTACAAGGACGTCGACAAAATGCGCAAGATAACCTACATCAGCCTTGACGAGGCTATGCTCGAGGCGTTTTCGTTCTCGATAAAGAATCAGGTCAAAAAGGGCGGACTGATACCGCTCTGTACGGTCGAGGGATATAATTTCTACACCCGACTCGTAAACGAAGAAATAATAAAAACAGATAAGAAGTAGAATCAAACCGAAAGAGTCAATGAAATCAGAAAAGAGGATATGAATGGACAATAACGAAGTTGATATGAACGGTACGGGCGGACAGAAGAGCGCTCCCAAGCCGCTCAGGAAGCTCGTGAAGGTTAATAGAGAGAATAAGGACACGTTTCAGAATTATCCGCCTGTGAACGAGGAGTATCACGGCAGATACGAGGCTTCGCCGCAGGAGTACCACGGGCAGCACGAGGCTCCCGCGGGCGAGTACCGCGGACAGCATGAGGCTCCCGCGCCGTACGTCGGCAGGTACGGAGCCGATAACGACGGATATGACGGCTACGACGACGAATACGAGTACGAGGAGGAGCACACAAGAAGGCGCTTCTCGCTGAAGGACTTCATCACCAAATTCGTCGCAGTCGCAGTCAGCATCGTCCTTATCGTCGGACTTGTCATCAACGTCCCCATTTTCGCGGACAAGAAGACGGGAGGCAATATCTCCCTCGTAAACCTCATAAAGTCGGCTCAGCCCATGGCTAAGGAGGGCTTGCTGAACAAGGAGAACGTCACCCTCAACATCGACACCGAAAAGGTAGAGGAGGACTACAACGACGGTCTCGACCTGCCGCAGCTCATCGAGGGTCAGTACAGCATACTCTTCCTCGGCTTCGACGAGGACGAGTTCAACTCCGACGTTATGTGGATAGTGCAGTTCGATATCGGTCACAGCGAGATGAATATCCTCCAGATACCGCGCGACTGCTGTCTGCCCGACTATACGTCGAGCCCCGCAAGGAAGTTCAACAGCGTCTACTCGATGGGCGATTACAGCGTTAATCCGCCTATCCAGCGCGTTGTCAACGCGGTGCAGGAGAACTTCGGCATACCGATAGATGCCTATATCACGACAGCCTGCTTTGATATCGTGAGAATGGTCGATATCGTCGGCGGCATACCGATACACCTCGATAACGAGATAATCTACGAGTCCGACAAGATAATCCCCGCAGGCGATATCACCCTCACGGGCGAGCAGGCGGAGTGGTTCATACGCTTCAGGACCGAGTGGCTCCAGGGCGATATCGGACGTATGCAGAACCAGCGCCGTTTCATGGCGGCTACTATGATGAAGCTGTTCGACATCGTCGAAAATGAGGGCAGACTAAAGCTCTACAGCTATATCAAGCAGATAAAGGACGAGGACCTCATCTACACCGACCTCTCAATCGGTGATATGAGCAAGATAGCGGACTTCGCCTCGACTCTCTCCATGGACAGCGTCCGCGTGAATATGGTGCCGGGCGAGGAGGCTACCTTCTATGCCGAGGACGGCGAAGAGTACGCGGTATACTCCGTTCACAAGGCGGAGACCATCGCTCTGCTGAACCAGTATTACAGACCGTATCAGACAGCTATGACTCCCTATGATACGTCGATCGTCGAGCTCGTCCTCGACCACAAATACGACGTCTACGACGACACGGGAATAGACTTCGAGGAGCTCGAGACCGCTACCGAGCCTCTCCGCGACCCCGACAAGAAACCATGGTGGAAGGAAGATTGAATATATGACTGAGCAGGAAAAGCTCGAACTGATAATAAAAACTCTCGACAGCAAAAGAGGCGAGGACATTCAGGCTCTGCGCATCGCCGACCTCACTATTCTCGCGGACTACTTCGTCATAGTCAACGGTACCAGCAATACCCACGCGCGTACCCTCGCGGACGAGGTGGAGTTCGTGCTCTCGCAGAAGGGCGTCGAGCCCGAGAGACGCGAAGCCGATACTGGCAACACATGGATAATCCTCGACTACGGCGACATCATCGTACACGTATTCTACAAGGAGACGAGAAGCTTCTACAAGCTCGAGGGTCTGTGGGCTGACGGCGAGCAGGTGGATATAAGCTCTCTGCTGGTAAAGGAGAACGGCAATGAAAACAAATAACGAGCAGGGCAGGACTATCTGCCTCGCGATAACGGCATTCATGGTCGCGAAGGCTGTGATAAATATGTTCCTCGGAGGCTTTTCGATAGGCGCTCTTGCAGGTATGTTCGTATCGGTAGTGTTCGCACTTCTTATCGGTGCGCTCATGTTCACGGGGCTCGAGTACGTCAACTACGGCGTGGCGGGTTATCTCGCGCTCGGCTTCCTCACGCACCTCCCGACTAACCTCTTCCACATCACCGACAACTGGATATACCTC
>JAUMVH010000129.1 GCA_030530245.1 Ruminococcus sp. | reverse complement strand
GGTCGCAGCTCCCGCTCGCGACAGGCAGGTGGAAGACGCTCGCCGCGGCGAATCTCACGGACTTGTCGCGCTTGGCAGCGTACTCGACCGCCACCTTTGAGATGTCGACTCCGAACATTTTCACCGCAATATCTGACCTGCCAAAAGCTGCTCTCAGAGCAGAGGTATAGTACCCCTCGCCGCAGCCCGCATCGAGCACGACGCTCCCGTTTTTCGCGTATTTCAGCGCCTCGCCGCACACCGCCCCACACAGCGGCGCATAATAGCCCTTGTCGAGGAAGTCCCGCCGCGCCTGCACCATCAGCTTGTTGTCGCCGTGGACAGCCCTGCCCGCGTGCTTCGAGAGCAGCAGATTCACGTAGCCGCTCCGCGCGATGTCGAAGCTGTGGCCGCTCGCGCAAAGGTAGCTTTTTCCCGTATTTTCGAGCATTCCGCCGCATACAGGACATATCAGTACGCTCATTTTCTCACCTCAGAAGTAAACACACGGGTCCGTGGAGCTCTCTGCGACCTCGACGTCGAGCTGCGGGAATTTCTCCTCAAGCACGCGGCGAAACTCCCATATAACGGGATTCTCCGTGTGGAAGTGACCGCAGTCGAAAATCTTCACGCCGAGGTGCTCCGCCTCGAGCCACACATCGTGCTTAACATCGCCCGTAATGTACGTATCACCCCCCTTTTCGGCGACGTCCGCGAGGAACGAGCCGCCCGAGCCCGAGCAGAAGGCGACCTTTTTCACGGTCTGAGCTCCCGCCGAGACGCGGATGTGCTCGCAGCCAAAAATATCCCTCAGCACCGCGGCAAAGTCGCCGACAGGCACGCTCTCCGCGAGCGTGCAGACGTAGCCGCACTCCTCGTCGCTGATGTATTCGGGCTCGCCCGCGAGCTCGAAGCGCGCGCTCAGCTCCCTGAGAATGACGCCGTTCGTACCGCCCTGCGCCTTGTCAACGTTGGTGTGCATACAGATCGCGGAGATGTCGTTCTGAATAAGGCGATATACAGGCATTTCGCGGCTGACGCTCCTCAGTGGGTCGAAGATGACGGGGTGGTGGGAAACGACCAGGTCAGCCCCCTTCAGCTCGGCTTCGTCGACCGCCCGCCTGTCGATATCGAGCGTGACGAGCACCTTGCAGCAGTCCAGCCCCGCGTCGACGAGCAGCCCCGAATTGTCCCATTTTTCCTGCGTCGCGAACGGATAGAGGCTGTCGAGAAGGGCGTATATCTCCCGCGCGGGGACGAAATCAGCCCCGTTTTCGAGCTTGTACGCCATCGCACGGAAGTGCGCCGCATCGGCGTCCCTGCCCGCCTCAGCCAGCGCGGAGCCGACCCTGCTCAGCTGCTCGGCTTCGCGGAGGCGGTACCTCCTGCCCATTTCGTCCTCCTCGGCGAAAAAGCCATAGCGCGCCTCGAACTCGGTGAGACTGCGGCTCTCTGCGGAAGCCTCCGCGCGCATGACGACGTACATCTTGTCGCCGTCCTCGACCGCGCGCTCCCCGACTATCTGCCAGCCCAGCTCGTAGAGCGCCCTGCGGAGGTGCTCAGGCTTGGTCATCGGCTGGAGCACCCAGCTGACGCCCGCTGGGATATCCTCGGCGGCAGCCCTGATGATATCAGCGATGGTCTCGCCGCCCATGCCCGCTATCACGATGTCGCTGACGCCCTCGAGCGGCACCTGCGCGAGCCCGTCGGACAGCACGAGCTCCACCTTGTCCGCGATGCCGTACTTTTCCACGGTCCTGCGTGCGGCTTCGAGCGGACCCTCCCTGACGTCCGAGGCGATGACGCGCCCGCACTTTCCCGAGCGTATCAGCTCCGCCGCGAGGAGGGCGTGGTCGGTGCCGACATCGCACACTATCCCCTCCCCGCCGACATAGTCAATGCAGGTCTGCAATCTTTTATCGAGCATAGAAAAACCTCCGCCAATCAAAAATTTCGGCGTGCCGAAGCCCGACACGCCGCGCTTGTACTATTAAATTACTCCTCGGAATTCAGCTTTGCAAAGCAATCGCTGCAGTAAACGGGTCTGCCGTCCTTGGGCTCGAAGGGCACCTTAGCCTCTCCGCCGCAGGTTGCACAGACGCCTGTATACATAACGCGCTCAGCTCTGCCTGCGTTCTTTCTTGCGTCGCGGCAAGCCTTGCAGCGCTGGGGCTCATGTGTGAGACCTTTCTCTGCGTAAAATTCCTGTTCGCCTGCTGTGAATACGAACTCGTTTCCACAATCCTTGCAGACTAATGTCTTGTCTTCGTACATTTTCAATACCTCGCTTATAATATTTGGACCACGAGCCGGACTCACACCGACACCTTTGATAAACAACGCTCTTGATTTAAGCTACCCGGTCATATTTTCAGCTCTGCCGCATTTTCTGCGGAAAGCCGCATTTCATTTCAGATACGCACGTATCTTGCGCCTTGCCCTCTGCATGGCGTTATCCACGGATTTCTCGGTTATACCGAGCATTGAAGCAGTCTCTCTGTAGCTCGCCCCGCGTATCACCGAATCGAACACCTGCCGCTCGGTACCCGAAAGCTCGCTCTCGACAGCACGTCTCAGCTCCGAGAAGAACTCCTTGTTCATATAAATGCTCTCGGGAGTCTCGCCCTCTGAGAGCACCTCCTCGCTCACGTCGTCGATGTTCTCGCACACGCCGCCTCGTTCGGCTCTTGCGCGTACCGAGCGCATCTTATTGACGATGCACACCTCCGCAAACGTGGAAAACCTCGCATTCCTGCCCGCATCGTATGACGATATCGCCTTCAGCAGAGCCATGAGCCCCTCCTGACAGAGGTCGTCGCGGTCGGCTTCGGAAGCGGAAAACATAGCCGCCTTGATAAAGATAAGCTTGGTATAGCGCAGTATCAGCGCCTCGCACGCACGCTTATCGGAAGCGGCTCTGTCGACGAGCTCCTCGTCGGACATACCGCCGTACACATTGTCCAGCAATTCTTCCACAGGCTATCTCCTTGCGGTCAGATGAGCGATACACAGTAATGTCCGTCGGTCCCGTACAGACAGGACCGACGGTACAGTTCTCAGTTATTCAGATTCCTTTGCAGCCTCTTCCTCAGCAGCCTTCAGAAGGTCTGACATATCAAAGCTGAAATTATTCTTCTTTGCGGCGGGCTTGGGCTCAGCCGCATTGTTGTTATTGTTGTTGTTGTTATGGGTGGGCTTGTTGTTCGCGCCGCTGTTGTACGAGCCGCCCGAAACTCTCGCGAAAGCCTCATCGGCAACGGAGTTCTTGCCGCTGTCCTTAGCGGAGGGAGCGTCATACGAGGGAGCAGCACCCGAAGGAGCCTTTGCAGCCTCGAACGCAGCCTGAGGAGCCTCAACTCTCTCAACGGCAGCCTTATCCTCGGGCTCGATGGAATTGCGAGCCTCGCCGATGATGTTCTGAGCCTCAGCCATTCTGTCGGTAGCCTGACTTGTGAGCTTGCTCATAGCGGTCTTGATGTCGGCAAACTTGGTGTTTACGCTCTCGATCTCGTTGATGAGCATGAGGCGTACAGTAGAGGACATAGCGTTTATCTTGTCAGCCTTGCTGTTAGCGTCGTCGACAGTGGACTTAGCCTGAGCGTTAGCGTCCTTAACGACCTTTTCAGCGGCAGCGTTAGCCTTTGCAACTGTCATCTCGGCTGTCTCATTAGCCTCCTTGACTGTCTTCTCGGCAGTAGCAGTAGCCTCCTTTACGAGCTTATCAGCCTTCTCCTTAGCCTCCTTGGTCGTAGCGTTAGCCTCGTCCTCAGCCTGCTTTTTGAGCGAATCTACGGTCTTCTGAGCCTCTGCGAAGAGCGAGCCCATCATAGCGGCAGGGTTGCTTGCGTTTGCCTTGAGCTCCTCGATCTCCTTATTGAGACCCGTGATCTCCTCGTCCTTCTTGGCAACAGCCTCCGCAACGGCAGCCTCCTTAGCCTTATTGAGCTCTGCGATCTTGTTGTCGTTCTCGGAAGCTTCCTTTATCTTAGCCTCGAGCTGAGCAGTCTTAGCCTCGAGGTCTGATGTGAGCTTAGCGATATCCTGCTTAGCCTTTACGAGTTCAGCCTCAGCCGCGGGATTGCCTGCGGGTGCAGCCTTATCAGCGGGAGCAGCCGCAGCAGCCTTCTCGGCAGCAGCGAGCTTGTCGTTCGCGGTCTTGAGCTGACCTCTGAGGGAGTCTATCTCCTTCTTTGCAGCCTCGAGAGCAGCGGTGATCTGAGCATTTGCGGGAGCGCCTGCGCCTGCGTTCGATGCAGCGGCAGCCGCCTTGTCGTTCGCAGTCTTCAGCTCGCCTCTGAGCTTGTCTATTTCCTTCTTGGCAGCTTCGAGAGCAGCCTGAGTCTGAGCATTCATCTGAGCTCCGCCTGCCGCATGAGCAGCTGCGGGAGCAGCTCCGCCCGCTCTGAGCTGGGCGATGATCTTCTCGCCGTCAGCTACCTTTTTCTGGAGGTCTTCGTTCTCCTTCTTGGCAGCTCTGAGAGCGTTGTTTGAAGCGTTGAGCTTCTCCTGAAGGTTATCTACCTGATTTCTGTACTTGAGAAGCTCCTGCGGGTCGGCGGGACCTGATTCCTTTGCTTCTTTGAGCTCGGTTTCAAGTCCTGATATCTTTGAATTGAGCTCATCGAGGTAAGTGAGTACGTCTTCTTTTACAAAGCCGCCACCTATCTTGGTGGTTCGTAATACGGTTGGTTCGTCCATGGTACACTCCGTTCCCCGCAGCAAGTGCGGAATAAAATTAAGGGATAATACGCCTTGTAATAATTATAACACATATACAAATTCAATTCAACCATTAAAATGTAGAATTTTTGAGTTGATTTTAGTGCAATTTACTATATTGACATAGAAAAAAAGCGGCTGCACATATCCTGCGCAGCCGCTGAATACACTGTTTATCAGTTACCGAGTATCTTGAGGATATCGTCGAGGTCGTAATCCGTGCTCGAGGAAACGGGCTTGGGGTCGTTGCCGCCGAGTCCGAGACCGTCGATGAGGGGATTGTCGATCTGTATGATATCGTCGAGCTCGCTGCCGCCCTCTTCAGCGGTATCAGCAGCGGGCATATCGCTGTCGTCGAAGCCTGCCGCGATAACAGTGATGGTCATCTCGTCCTGCATATCCTCCTTGAAAGCAGTACCGAAGATGAACTCAACGCCGTCAGCAGCTGTATCTGTGATCATCTTTGTTGCCTCATCAACGTCGGCAGAGAGAACGTCCTCTGACATAGCGATATTGATAAGGAGCCTCTTAGCGCCCGAGATAGAGGTCTCAAGCAGCGGGCTCGAGATAACTGCGTTTGCAGCTTCCTTTGCCTTTTCCTTGCCCGAGCCGTGACCGATAGCCATATGAGCGTAGCCTGCGCCCCTCATGATGGTTGAAACGTCCGCGAAGTCAAGGTTGATATAGCCCTCTTCAACGATGAGGTCGGATATGCTCTTGACACCCGTCTTGAGCACGTCGTCCGAAAGCGAGAAGGACTGCTTCATGGTGAGCTGCTGCTTACCGTCGAGGAGCTTCTCGTTGGGGATCACGATGAGTGAATCAACATACTTTCTGAGCTCTGCGATGCCTCTCTCAGCCTGAGCCATCTTCTGCTCTCTCTCGAAGAGGAAGGGCTTTGTTACAACGGCAACGGTGAGTATGTCCATCTCCTTGGCGATCTTCGCAACGACGGGAGCCGCGCCTGTACCTGTACCGCCGCCCATACCTGCTGTGATGAAGATCATATCTGCGCCCTTGAGGTGAGCTTCGATCTCGTCTCTGTTCTCTTCGGCGCTGCGCTGACCGATCTCGGGCTTATTGCCTGCGCCTCTGCCCTTGGTGAGCTTGGTACCGATCGGTATCCTTGTTGTAGCCTTGGATTTATTGAGAGCCTTAGCGTCAGTATTGATAGCGATGTACTCGATGTCGTTAACGCCCGAGTCGACCATGCAGTTAACAGCATTTCCGCCGCCGCCGCCGACGCCTATGACCTTTATGTTAACATCGGGTTCAATTGCTTCTTCATAATTAAAATCTGACATTTCGAAACTCCTCCTACTTTTATTTATCTGTATCTTTTAAGTAAATTTCACCCTATAAATACACATATCATTTTAGCATATTATTCTGATTTTTGCAAGTAATCACAAAATATTTTGAAATTTCGGCATTTCGCACAATCAGCAGCAATCATTAAGCCTTCATTTGCACGTTTTCATCACTGGTTTGCGTATATATCCTCGTTTTCGTAGCCGTCAAAGCCGAAATCGTCGCCGTACCAGCCGTCACCGCCGTCGCCGCCGTACTGACCGTCGTCATATACGCCGTCGTCCTGCTGCCAGTCATTTCCGCCGTCGCCGTAGTCCTGCCAGCCGTTGTCAGCGCCGCCGTCGTCCTGCGGGGTGTAGTCGGGGACTGCGGTAGTCGTTGTCGTGGTCGTATTCACGGGCAAGCCGTTCTCGTCGGTGACTACGGGAGGCTCGGTATCCTCCGCAAGCTCGCCGTTCGGGCGGAAGCTGCACTGCTTCGTGCCCACCATCATCAGGTAGCCCTTCTTGCCCTTGACGCTCTCGTCCTCCATGACCTTCTGTGCGAGGTCGAGCTTGTACTCCACGTCGTTCCAGTTGCCCATCTTGAAGGGGATGCCGTTCCTGTAGTTGACGGTTATCGCGTACTCGTTCGAGAGGTCTATCGACGCGATATCGGAGTTGTCGTCCCTGTCGAAGCGGTTTATCAGCTGTGTGAAGGCGTCGTACTTGTTCTCGTTCTTGGACTGGAGCGGTCTGCCCGCCTCGGTATCGGCAGGCTCGAAGCCGTAGATTATCGGCAGGTGCTCGGTATCGGTGTAGAAGTCGTTGTCCGCAAGTATCTTGCCCTTGCGGCTGACGAGGAGCACGCCCTTGTCGTACTGCACGTTATACGCGGGTATACAGCGCGTCACCGTTATCCTCAGCGTCGAGGGGAAGTCCCTGTCGACGTCAGCCGTCTCGACGTAGAGAAGCTGGTCGAGTATGCGCTGCTCCGCCTTCTTGTAGTCGAGCCTGAGCAGGTTGTCGCCCGCGTGTATGCCCGAAGCCTCGACTATCTCCATATACGTGTAGGTCTCGGACTCGCCCGAAATGACTATCTCGTCAATGTTGAAAAGGAAGGTGAAGCACATCGTCACGCCCACGGTCAGCACGAGCAGTATCACGACGACCGTATACACGCTCATCATGCGCTTTCTGCGGCGCATACGCTTGCCGCTGTTCTTCCTTTCTATATTGGTCTTTTCAACGTCGTTCATATTAACACCAATCCCTGCCGTTCAGACTCTGCGTATCCTTCCGCCGAGCGCGCCGACAGCCTCCTCAAATTTTTCGTATCCCCTGTCGATGTGCGATATACCGCTCAGACAGGTAGTTCCCTCCGCCGCGAGCGCAGCCGCAGCCATAGCCGCTCCGCCCCGCAGGTCGGTAGCCTCGACGTCCGCACCGTGCAGCCGCGCGACTCCGCGCACCACCGCGACCTTGCCGAGCACCTCTATGTCCGCGCCCATTTTGCGGAGCGCCTCGGTGTGGCGGTATCGGCAGTCGAAGATATTCTCCTCAAAAACGCTCGCGCCGTCAGCCGTGGCGAGTGCCGCCATCAGCACAGCCTGCGCGTCCGTGGGAAATCCCGGGTGCGGCATGGTGCGTATCCTGTCGCGGACAGCCCTCAGCCTCGCGCCGCTTCTGAGGTATATCCTGTTCTCCGCGGGATATATGCGGCAGCCCGTCTGCTCCAGTACGGAGAGAAACGGCTCCATTTCCGCGGTACAGGTATTTTTCAGTATTATCTCCCCTCCCGCCGCAGCGGTCATGGAGAGGTAGGTGGCTCCCGCGAT
>JAUMVH010000128.1 GCA_030530245.1 Ruminococcus sp. | reverse complement strand
TCTTAGCGAGCTGAGACTTCTTTCTTGCAGCCTTGTTCTTGTGCATAAGACCGTGAGCGCAAGCCTGGTCAACCTTCTTGATAGCAACTCTTACAGCCTCTGCCTTGTCAGCAGCACCTGTAGAGCAAGCAATGTCAGCCTTCTTGATAACGGTCTTGAGATTGCTCTTTCTTGCCTTGTTGGCAGCAGCCTTAGTCGCATTTACCTTAACTCTCTTCTTTGCGGATTTAATGTTCGGCATTTTGTTTACACCTCCTGTAGTGTGTCCGCGGATAAAACCGCGTACTTTTTCATATAATAAGCATACGGTGGTAGCGTATGCGCGGGGACTGCAACGCACAGTGCCCCTACTGAGACAGTAAATATTATACCATTTCCGCTCGGAAAAAGCAATAGGCAAATTGGAGCAATAAGCGGACAATTCACGCGTTTTTCAGAGCAATATGCACAACTTTCGGGAGGCAGAGCATGGATTTCAGATCAGATCTTGCTGTAGAGCAGATACAGGCGGACGACATTCCCGCGGGAGTGACGGTCACGAATCGGGGGAAAGCCTTCGGGATCACGGAGATAGTCATCGCGGACGACAGCTGCCGCGAGACGCTCGGCAAGGGCAAAGGCAGGTACATCACGCTCGAGAGCGGCGACCTCAGCCGCTTCTCGGACGAATACGAGAGCATGGCGACCGAGCTTGCAGAGGAGCTACGCCAGCTGATACCCGAGGGCGAGGTGCTGGTGATCGGGCTCGGGAACCGCGATATCACGCCCGATGCGATAGGTCCCCGCATAGCCGAGAAGGTGCTCGCGACCCGTCACCTGCGCGACGAGCTCTCGGACGAGGAGGCAGGCTTTCTCACCGACCTGCGGCGCGTGAGCTCGGTAGCGGGCGGAGTCATGGGGCAGACGGGCATCGAGACCGCCGAGCTGATACGCGCGATATGCACCGAGATAAAGCCCGCCGCCGTCATTGCCGCGGACGCCCTCGCCTGCTCGGACGTGAGCCGTCTCGGCACGACGATACAGATTTGCGACAGCGGCATCTCCCCCGGCAGCGGCGTTTCCAACGCGCGGCGGGAGCTCTCGCGGGCGCAGCTCGGCGTGCCCGTCATAGCGGTGGGAGTGCCGACGGTGGTGGATATGCACACGATAGTCCGCAGTCTCACGGGCGCGGACATTGACGCGGAGCTGCCGAATATGCTCGTGACGCCGCGCGATATCGACCGCCTCACCGAACGTGCCTCCCAGCTGATAGCGTTCGGGATAAACCTCGCGCTCCAGCCGACGCTGAGCTTCTCGGACGTGCAGGCGCTCTTCTGAGGCACTATATTTAGTTGCACCGACAAAATTTTCACAATATATATTGACTTTTTGCTGTGAAATGATATAATTAAATATGGCGTAACATTAAGAATTTATGGAGGTGAACACAATGCAGGCAGGCGTTTCAACGGCGTGTCTATATCCCGAGCTGCTCGAGGAGAGCATATACCGTCTTGCTGTCAGCGGAGTGCAGAACCTCGAAATATTCATCAATACCCACTCCGAGCTGAAAAAGAGCTACGCCCACAGCGTCGCGAATCTGCTGAGGCGCTTCGATATACGGTGCTGTGCGCTCCACCCGTTCACCTGCGAGATAGAGCAGCTCCTGTTCTTCTCCGACTACGAGCGGCGCTTCGAGGACGCCATCGAGTACCACAAGCTCTACTTCCGCTTTATGAATATAGTCGGCGCGGACATCTTCGTCCTCCACGGCGGCAAGGCGAATCAGCCCGCGGAGCTCTTCTGCGAGCGCTACTCGCGGCTTTACCGTGTCGGGCAGGAGTTCGGCGTCAAGGTCGCGCTTGAGAACGTCTCGCGCTGTCGGAGCGGCTCGTCCGCCTTCGTGCGCGAGGTCGCGGGAATGCTCGGCAGCGAGTTCGCGTTCGTGCTCGACACCAAGCAGGCGATACGTGCGAAGGAGAACCCCTTCACCTTCCTCGACGCGGCAGGCTCGCGCACCGAGCACATACATATCAGCGACAACGGCGAGCTCGGCGACTGCCTCCTCATCGGCAAGGGCAGATTCAGGTTCAGGCAGTTCTTCGACAAGCTCTACGCGCTCAACCCGAACGCAAACGTTATCCTCGAGCTCTACAGGAGCGGCTTCGGCGGCATAAGCGACCTTATATCGAGCTATAACGTGCTTGTGAACATGACAGAGCAATACGATAAGGAGGCAGAAAAATGAAGTGTCCGTACTGCAGTTTCCCCGATTCCAAGGTCATCGACTCGCGCCCCAAGGACGACAAGATAAAGCGCAGGAGAGAGTGTATCAACTGCGGCGCGCGCTTCACGACGTTCGAGGACGTGGAAAAGCCGCTCCTCATGGTCGAGAAGCGGAGCGGGAGCTATGAGGCGTTCGACCGTCAGAAGCTGATAAGGGGCGTATACAGCGCTATCGGCAAGCGTCCCATAAGCATAAATGTGGTCAACGAGATAGCCGACTATGTCGAGAACTACTTCGCAAATGCGCTCAAGAGTGTGGCGAGGTCGAAGGAGATAGGCGAGCTCGTGCTCGAGCGTCTGCGCGAGATAGACCCGATAGCCTACATAAGATTCGCCTCGGTATACGAGGACTTCACCGACGTCAACAGCTTCATTGAGGTCATCAACGAGGTCGAGCACAAACGCATATCGGAGGATAAGGACAATGGATAGCATTTTTGACAAATTCAATGACGACGAGGAGCAGATGAAGTTCGGCGCGGATATGCGGAAATACGAGCTTTATGTCATCGTCTCGTACATAATACCGCTCCTGTTCTGGATGCCCATAGCCATTGACAAGGAGTCGGACTTCTGCAAGTTCCACGCGAACCAGTCACTGTGCTGGCTCATCGTGTTCGCGGTGCTTGAGACATTCAGCGGGATACTGGGCAGTATCACGCAGTTCCTGAATATGTTTGCGGTTCTCATCAATTTCGCGCTCATTCTGTGCATGGTATTCCTTGCCGTCGGAGCATACAAGGGCTACGCGATAAAGATACCCGTTCTCGGGAGCTTCATAAAGCTGTTCAAATAATGTAGGGGCGCATTCCGTGCGCCCGATCGTCTCGACAGATGTCGGGCGAGCGGAACTCGCCCCTACAAATCATCGCCGCAGGCTATACCGATAATTCCGAATTTATCGTCACGACACGGCAAGCCGCAGGCTCCCGCCGTCCTCGCTGTAGACCATCGAGGCGATGGCGGTATCGTCGCAGACAAGCAGTTCCGCAAGCATTTTCCTGCTCTCGGGACTGTAGTTTTTTACGTCATAGACGTAGAGCCGCGCGTTCCTGCCCGCATATTCGCGCAGGGGCAGTCCCTGCTTATCCTGAAGCTTTGCGTACTGCTCGTAGCCCTCGGAGAAATCGGCAGGGATAACGATGTTTTTTTCGGCAATCTCCTCGACCTCCCAGCCGTGCGAGGCGAAATAGTCGATACGCCGCCCCACCGTCGAGGCGTCGACGTCAGCGCCCGCGGGCACGTCCGAGGGCTTGCTGTCGGGGAAAATGAGTATTATCACCGCGAGAACTATTGCCGCGGAAATAAGGATATACATAGTTTTCTTTGACATAGTGCGACCTCCGCTCTGCTTTTACTAATAATAAGTATTCGCACAATGTGACAATTTATACCACAGGAGGTAAAAATGCCGCTGATAAGACTTGACAGGTTCATCTCCGAGCGCGGGGAGTTCACCCGCAGCAGGATAAAGGAGCTCGCCGCAAAGGGACAGATACGCGTGAACGGGGCAGTCGTGAAGAAGTCCGACGTGAAGATAGACCCCGATTCCGACGCGGTGGAGGTGCTCGGCAGCAGGATAAGTGCGGAGCGTTTCCGCTACATACTGCTCAACAAGCCCGCAGGCTATGTGAGCTCGACGGAGGAGCACGACGGACCCACCGTAATGGAGCTGATACCGCCCGAAATGCGCACGAAGAATATGTTTCCCGCGGGCAGGCTCGACAAGGATTCGCTGGGCGCGCTGCTGCTCACGGACGACGGAGAACTTGCCCATCGTATGCTCTCTCCGAGGAAGCACATACCAAAAATTTACATTGTGAAACTTGACAATCCGTTTCAAAGTAAATATGTTGATTTATTTTCAAAGGGCATAACATTGTCAGATGGTTATCAATGTTTGCCCGCGAAGGTACGCTCTGTTGAAAGCTCCGAAAAACTGGCTTTTATAGAGCTGAGCGAGGGGAAATATCATCAGGTGAAAAGGATGTTCGCGGCTGTTGAAAACCACGTCGAAGTGCTGATGAGAGTTTCCGTCGGAGGGCTGATTCTTCCCGAAAAACTGGCGTTTGGTCAGTGTATGGAATTATTGCACAAAGATGTTGAAAACTTGTTTTCGCCTCCCGATTTCGATGCTTTTTGCAGGGAATTTTCGGGCGTTTTTTCGGCAATTCTAATAAACATATAAATATAACTTTGTCAATTTAGCATCTTGAAAAAATGAGCGAATGATGGTATTATATTATTATAGCTGATAATGTGTAGTCAGCAAGAAAAATTGAACTGGAGGACTGGATTAAATGGCAGGCTTAACACTCAAGGGCATTTATAAGAAATATCCGGGCGGCGTTGTTGCGGTATCGGATGTTAATTTAGAGATAAGGGATAAGGAATTCATCGTTCTGGTTGGACCTTCCGGCTGCGGTAAGTCAACAACTCTCAGAATGATCGCAGGTCTCGAAGAGATCTCCGAGGGCGAGCTCTACATCGGCGACCGCCTCGTAAACGACATCGCTCCCAAGGACAGAGATATCGCGATGGTTTTCCAGAACTACGCTCTGTATCCTCATATGACAGTTTTCGATAATATGGCTTTCGGACTCAAGCTCCGCAAGGTCCCCAAGGACGAGATCGAGAGAAAGGTAAACGAGGCTGCTAAGATCCTCGACCTCACCCACCTCCTCGACAGAAAGCCCAAGGCTATGTCGGGTGGTCAGCGTCAGCGTGTTGCGCTCGGTCGTGCTATCGTCCGCAGCCCTAAGGTATTCCTTCTCGACGAGCCTCTCTCAAACCTCGATGCTAAGCTCCGTGCTCAGATGAGAACCGAGATAGCTAAGATCCACAAGAAGCTCGGTACTACATTTATTTACGTTACTCATGACCAGACTGAGGCTATGACGATGGGCGACCGTATCGTTTGTATGAAGGACGGCTTCGTTCAGCAGGTAGATACTCCTCAGAACCTCTACGAGAACCCTGTAAACAAGTTCGTTGCAGGCTTCCTCGGCTCGCCTCAGATGAACTTCATCGACGCTGAGCTCAAGGAGGAGTACGGTCAGTTCGTTGTTGAGTTCGGTTCAAACGATACAAAGAACTCAAGAGGTCAGAAGTTCCAGATCATCGTTCCCGAGTCAAAGGTAAACGACGAGCTCGGAAACTACGTTGGCAAGGAAGTTATCCTCGGCATTCGTCCCGAGAGCATCCACGATGAAGAGATGTACCTCTCCAACGCTACAACAGGTGTCATCGACGCTTACGTTGAGATCACCGAGCTCATGGGCGCTGAGACCTACCTCTACCTCGTATGCGAGGGCAACAACCTCACAGCAAGAGTAAGCCCGAGATCTACAGCAAGACCCGGAGACGAGATCAAGGTCGCTATCGATCCTAACCGCATCCACATCTTCGATAAGGAAACAGAGAGAGCGATCGTTAACTGATAATATTGAAATATTCACTTTTCATATTTATCCTTTCTTTCTATCCGCCGCTATAAAGGCAATAGCGGCGGGGCAAAAGACCGCAGCGGGGGGCGACCCTTGTGCTGCGGTTTTTTGCTTATATCCTCCTGAATTCCCATGTCAAATAACTCTTGCGTCCCTGAAAATAGCCATGTAAAGCTTTTATTGCTTTACTTTTCGGGTACGGTGATATATTATAAAAGCGGAGGTGAAAAAATGAATATCGGAAAAAATATCCGAGAGATCAGAACTAAAAATAATATGTCACAGGAAGAATTCGGAAAGCTTTTTTATGTTACCCGTCAAACGGTTTCTAACTGGGAAAACGAAAAGAGTTTTCCTGACCTAAAAACCATCGTTGATATAAGTGATAAATTTGACATATCACTTGACAAGCTTTTGAAGGAGGATAAAGAAATGGTTGAAACTATTACAAATAATGTCAGAATCGCAGAAAAATGGAATAAGTACAAACGTACAGTGGCTATGGTCAGCGGAGCAGTGATAACGGCTTCGATAATATCTGCCGGAGTTTACGGCACAGTATGGAATATTAAGAGGACTAAACTTGAAAACAATTTTAACTCGGCTGTTACTGAAATGGGATTCATGGAATCTGACAAAAGAACGTATCTGCGTTCAGACAGCTCAGGGATAGAGTATGAGCTTCCGCGTCAGAAAATGCCCTCCCCTTTAGATTTCAGTCTGGATTTCCATGCAAAGTATGTGTATGCACACTTTACAGGCAGCAGTCAGGATTTTACGCTTTTGAATATCGAAAATGAAGCTTTTGATATTGTGCTGGAGGACTATCCTGAAGAAGGAAGAAATTCGCATATATCCATTGATAAAAACGGCTTGCCGCTTGAAAATGATAAGCTTACTGATGAGCAGGCAAAGCTTATCAATGATAATTCAGAAAAAATAAAAACAGCACTGTCAGATAGCATTAAAATATATGACAGGGCATATCTGTGAGGTAAAAAATGTCAGAAATAAGAGATTATATGCAAGCACATAAAGATGAAATGACAGCACTTCTGCGCGAATTGGTGGCAGTTCCGAGCGTTCAGGGCGAAGCCGCGGACGGCTGTCCGTTCGGTGAGGAGCCCGCCCGCGCACTCGCGATAATGCTCGAAAAGTGCCGCGGGTACGGCTTTGCCGTGGAAAATGTTGACAACTACGCAGGTTCGGCTGACTACGGCGCGTCCGAGCCCGCGCTCGCGATACTCACCCACCTCGACGTCGTGCCCGCGGGCGAGGGCTGGAGCTCCGACCCGTTCACGCTCACCCGCGACGGCGACAAGCTCGTCGGCCGCGGCGCGATAGACGACAAGGGACCCGCAGTCGCGGCGGTGTTCGCGCTCAGAGCGATACGTGAGCTCGGTATCCCGCTGAAAAAGGGCGTCCGCCTGATATTCGGCACAAACGAGGAGAATGGCTCCGCCGACCTCGAATACTACCGCAGCAAGCGCAGTCTGCCGCCGATGGTGTTCACTCCCGACGGCGAGTACCCCGTCATCAACGCCGAGAAGGGTATGCTGAGGGTGTACTTCTCCGCGCCCTTCGATTCGGGCGAAATACACGGCGGCACGGTCATAAACGCCGTCCCCTCCGTCTGCTCTTATGGCGCGGAGGACTACTGCGGCAAGTCCGCGCACGCCTCGACTCCCGAGAAGGGCGAGAACGCGATAACGAAATTCCTCGATTTACAGGGAACCGTCCACCCTCTGCTCGCCAGCCTGTCCGCGCTCTTCCCTCACGGCGAGACCAACGGCAGCTCGGCAGGGCTCGGCTTCTCCGACGAAATATCGGGCAGCATGACCTGCGTGCTGTCCATGCTCGGTACCGACGGCGGCAGGCTCCGCGGCGGGATAGACATACGCTTCCCGCTCGACCGCACCAAGGCTGAGGTCAGCGACATCATCTGCGGCAGGCTGCGGGAGGCGGGCTTCGACATCGACTCCTGCGAGGGCGTCGAGCCGCACTGCACTGACGCCGATTCCGAGTTCGTGCAGGCACTCCTGCGCGTCTACGAGCGTGTTACAGGCGAAAAAGGGCGGTGTATAGCCATCGGAGGCGGCACCTACGTCCACGAGG
>JAUMVH010000127.1 GCA_030530245.1 Ruminococcus sp. | reverse complement strand
AACCCACGTGTTCAGCTTGGAAGGCTGACATTCTACCATTGAACTACACCCGCATACAGAGTTTCAACAGATGATATTATACCACAACGAAAAAAATAAGTCAATAGCGCGCCTCAAAAAAAGTCAAAGTGCACAAAAAACGCAGTCCCGCAAAGCGGCTTTTGAGCGTAAAAACAATCTCCGCGGCGGGCTGAGGACTGACCAAAAATCGCGTATCTGTCATATTTTGCGCAGTTGGTCGGAAAGTGCAAAAAATTTGCAAAAGCTATTGACAAGTGATTGTTAAAGTGATATCATAGTAACCGTAGGAGCTGTATTATCATTATTAGTACACTCATTCCGCTGAGCGCCTCTCGGGCAAGTGCAAAATTTTTGCAAAAAATCGAAAAATCTATTGATTTAACTTCGCGCCGAGCTTATAATTAGAATGAAAAGACGAGCAGACACCTCGCAGCAGGCAGAATCGCTACAACCTGCACAAACAATCCTGTTGGCAATTGTGCACCCATACGAAATTTCGGAAAACTTCAAAATTTTTTCGTCTTTTTTGGCTTTGAAAGACACTTATATATAGAAACACTTTTCACGGAGAAAAACGAACAAAAGAAATCTCAGCAAAAGGACAGTGATACAATGAAAAAACCGAACAGCCAGTGCGGCAGGAGAGGAGAGCGCATTTTCAGCAACGTGTGCGTGCTGCCGAGCCTTACGGGCGTGCTCATATTCTTCCTGATACCGTTCTGCATAGTCATGTACTATTCCGTGATAAACAACCCCATATCGGCGCAGTTCGTGGGGCTCGAGAACTTCAAGCGGCTGTTCCAGTCGTCGGCGTTCAGGAGCGCCGCGGTCAACACCTCGACGTTCTCGCTGATATCCGTACCGCTTGTGCTGGTGATATCGCTGTGGCTGGCGACGCTGCTCGAGCGCAACGTCCCGTACAAGAGCGTTATCCGCACCTTCTTCCTCAGCCCGATAATGGTACCGACGGCATCGGTCGTGCTCGTGTGGGAGGTGCTCTTCCACAACCACGGCACGATAAATCAGGTGCTCGATATCTTCGGAATACAGGGCGTTGACTGGATGAAGTCCAGCCACGGACAGCTCATCATCATCGTGATGTTCCTGTGGAAGAACATCGGCTACAATATGATACTTTTCATGTCGGCGCTCGCGGCGGTACCGAGGGATATCCTCGAGGTCGCGGAGCTCGAGGGCGCGGGGAGGATATACCAGTTCTTCCACATCAAGCTCAGGTACCTCTCCCCTACCATACTGTTCGTGCTGATACTCTCGCTGATAAACTCCTTCAAGATATTCCGCGAGGTGTACCTGCTCACGGGCGACCACCCCTACGATAAGATGTATATGCTCCAGCACTTCATGAACAACACGTTCAACAGCCTCGATTACCAGAAGCTGTCCGCCGCGGCGGTGCTGTTCTCGGCAGTGATGATAGTCATCATCGCCGCGCTCCTTATTGCCGAGGAAATTTTCGGAAAGGACGTGGAGAGCTGATGAGCAGACATACCAAACGGCGCATCTTCAACATCATAATAATGCTGTTCACGGGCTTGGCGGCGATAGCCTTCCTCATGCCGACGGTGCTGACCATCGCCAACTCCTTCATGACCTCGAACGAGATAACCGCCAACTACGGTGCAATGCTCGGCAACATGACGGACGACAAGAAGACGTTCATCTCCGAGAACGTGAACCTCAAGTTCATTCCCGACAAGGTCACCTTCGACCAGTACGCGAGCGTGCTCTTCAAGAGCCCCGACTACCTGCTGAAGTTCTGGAACTCGGTGATACTCACCGTACCGATAACGGTATTTCAGGTGCTCCTCGCGATACTCACGGCGTACGGCTTCTCGCGCTACCCGAACAAGTTCAAGAGCATCATCTTCTTCGCGTACATAATACTTATGATAATGCCGTATCAGGTAACGCTCGTGCCGAACTTCCTCGTAGCCGACTTCATCAAGGACAACGTCGGCGCGATGTTCGCGAACGAGCCCGAGAAGATACCGAAGTTCATCTCGAATATGCGATGGGCAGTAATACTGCCGGGCATATTCTCGCCGTTCAGTATCTTCCTGCTGACGAAGGTAATGAAGCGCATACCCGTCTCCTACGTCGAAGCGGCAAAGCTCGACGGAGCGAGCGAGCTGAAAATACTGACAAAGATACATATGCCGCTGTGCAAGGGCGCGATAGTGTCTATCGCGATGCTCGTCTTCATTGACTACTGGAACATGGTCGAGCAGCCGCTCGTGCTGATGAAGGATACCGACCTGCACCCGCTCTCGGTGTTCCTCTCGCAGATAAACACGGGCGATATCGGACTGGCGTTCGCCGTGGGAACGGTGTACATGGTGCCGACGATACTGATGTTCCTCTACGGCGAGGATTACCTCGTCGAGGGCATAACCTACTCGGGCGGGATCAAGGGCTAACAACGACAGTGATTATATATAAGGAGAACGACAATGGCTGATAATACAGATATGATAAAAGCCGCCAAGGATATAAAGGGCGACGAAGAAATAAAAGACCCGAGAAGAAAGCGCGAGATAATCAAGACCGTCATCATCGTATTTCTCGCGGTGCTGCTGGTGCTGACCTTCTTCTCGAACACGATAATGAACCGCTCGCTCGCGGAGATAACCTCCGAGCGTGCCACCTCGGGCAAGCTCACCGAGCGCGTCCGCGGCAGCGGCATGATAATGTCGAACCAGTCGTGGGACGTCACGGTCGACGGCAACAAGACCATCGACACCCTCAAAGTCAAGAACGGCTCCGAGGTCAAGAAGGGCGACGTGCTCTTCACGATGACGGCGGGCGATAACGAAGCCCTCACCGCTGCCGAGGACGCGCTCGCGGTTCTCGAGCTCGACTATCAGAAGGCGATGCTCACACCCTCCGCCGACTACTCGAGCGAGAATCAGGCGATAAAGAACGCTCGCGAGGACCTCGCGGCAGCGATAGCCAAGCGTGACAATGCAGTCGCGGGACTCAGCGGCGTGAGAGCTGCCAAGGAGCAGTACGAGAGCGACAAGCAGGAACAGAGCTACTACACCAAGCTCCTGACCAAGCTCCAGACGGTCATCGCGGCAATAGATTCCGACGAATACAGCATGGCTCCCGCCGAGTACACAAACGATATACTCGCTACAAAGAGCGCGGCTGACACAGCGGAGTCCGACTACAACGCCTCCTGCGTGATATACACGGCTCTCTCAGCCGAGGGCTCAACTGCCACAGAGGCGGAGCTCGCCGCTGCAAGAGAGGATATGGAGGCTAAGGAGACAGCCCGCAATGAGGCTCGCGAGAAGTACGAGAGCGAGAAGTTCGAGCTCCGCACGGAGATAGCGGGCAAGCTCGCGGAGGCTGAAACGGAAGCCGAGCTCTATGCGGCTCGCGTGAGCGCATACGAGTCCGAGAATGCGGGCGGCGGAATGAGCATAGACGACCTCAACGCCGACGTCACGATGAAGCAGCGCACCCTCGAGGACCTCATAAACACGCTCAGCAAGACACAGAAGTCCGACGAGAACACTCAGAAGATGACAGCCCTCGACCTCGACGCAAAGAAGAAGGAGGTCGACAAGGCGCGCGAAAAGGTGAATAAGCTCAAGTCCGAGACGGGCACGACCGAGGTCGTATCCAAGTACGGCGGAGTTGTGTCGAATATCAGCGTAAAGCCCGGTGATACGACTATCCCCGATAGCCCCGTGATGACGGTGGACCTCTCCGACGAGGGCTACACCCTCGAGATAACGGTCGAGGGCGAAAAGGCAAAGAAGATAAAGAAGGGCACCTCCGCGGAGGTAGTCAACAACTGGGGCGGCGGTATCGACGCTGTACTCACCGACATAAAGAACGACACCACACCTAACTCCAAGAACCGCATACTCGTCTTCTCCGTCACGGGAGACGTCGACTCGGGCTCATACCTCGAGCTGTCCATTCCCTGCGGAGGCGGCAACTACGACACCATCGTGCCCAAGAATGCGGTAGGTCACGACAGGGACGGCGACTTCGTCCTCACGGTCGTATCCAAGAGCTCGCCGCTCGGCAACCGCTACTACGCAGAGCGCGTATCCGTTGAGGTGCTCGCCTCCGACGAGACCTCGAGCGCGGTATCGGGCAGCCTCGGCTACGGCGCATACGTGATAACAGCCGCCAGCAAGCCCGTCGAGCCCAAGGACCAAGTGAGAATGAAGGATAAATAAGGCGGTGGTACGGCAATGAAACTAAAGAGACCACTGCTGTATGCCGTCATCGCGGGAGCTAATGCGCTCTCGCTGGCTGCGGCGCTGGTGCTGACGCTCGCAGGCGGCTCCATAGCCCGCTCACAGGGCTACAACAGCGCGGCGCAGAGGTGGGACCCCCACGGCGAGAGCACGCAGATAAGCTGCTTCTTCTCCGATGACGCGGGCTACACCACCGACGGCATGAACGCTCTCAGGGCGGCGCTCAAAAACGAGCTCTCCGCAATCGTGACCGACCCGAGCGGGAATATTCCCAAGATACCCGACGCCTACAGCACGCCGATAGGCACGGGCTACGTCACCAGCGATTCCACGGGCAAGGGCGAGGCTGCCCTCACCGCGGTGGGCGGAGACTTCTTCCTCTTCCGCGATTTCAAGCTCCTCAGCGGCGCCTACTTCTCCGACGACGACATCATGCAGGACGGCGCGGTCATCGAGCGCTCGCTCGCGTGGACGCTCTACGGCTCGGCGAATGTCGCGGGACAGCTTATGTACATCGACGGCGTACAATACTACATCTCGGGAGTCATCGACGACCCGACCGATAAATACCAGAAGCGCACAGCGGACGAGACTCCGCGTGTCTACATCTCATACAAGGGCGCCGAGTCGCTCCCGCAGGTGAGGTACTCCGCAGGCGGCGGCTACTACGGTGAAGGCATGGGCTCGGGCACAGACACAGCAAACAAGCTCACGAAGATAACCTGCTACGAGTGCATAACCTACGACCCCGTCGAGAATTTCGGCATAAACACGGTAAAGAAGCAGCTTGAGGGAATGTACGACGGCAAGCTCACGATAGTCAACAACACCGAGCGCTTCTCGCCGTCGGTGATGCGGAAGGCTTACCGCCGCCGCGCCGACCTCGCGGTACGCAAGGACACGGTGGTCTACCCCTACTGGGAGAACGCCTCACGTATCGCGGAATTCAAGCTCTCGCCGATATACTTTTGGCGCACGGTATGCTTTGTGCTGCCGACAATAACAGCTATATGGCTGATATGGCTCGCACTCCGCTTCGCAAAGAAGCGCGGGCGCTCGCTGATATCGGCTTTGATAGAAAGATACAGAAAAGCGGTCTACAGCCGCAGACAAAAGAAAGCTAACATAAACACAGACTGACACTCTTTGAAAGGAAAGAAAGAAATGAAAAGAAACACCGCACTCAGAACAATGTCCGCATCGCTCGCGGCAGTATGCCTTCTCTCGGCAGCCTCGTGCTCGCTCCCCGGTCAGGGCAGCGGAAGCGGCAGCAGCAAGGGCGAAAAGCCCAAGCAGTCGGCTTCGGAGGTCATCAAGCACTCCTACCGTGCAGAGCAGGTCGGCGGAATGCCGAGCGTTGACTACGTCAACAGCATGACACGCCTCGGCGACACCGACAGCGTCCTTGTAGTCGGCAGCGACTACGAGGGAGTCACCCATATGTTCATCACCGATACCGACTTCACGGATTTCTCCGAGGTAAAGCCCGATATCGAAATAGGCGAGAATGCACAGCTCTACTGCAACGTAAACGCGGCTCTCGACGGCACTATCTTCGACGTGGCGACAGTGACCGATTACGGCGACATGAAGCTCCCCGACTGGGACGACCCCGACTTCGACTACGATACCTTCGACTGGGACGCCTTCAACGACGCCGCTACGACCACCACCTACATCTACACCTTTGACAGTCAGGGCAATGAGTTGACTCACGCCGAGGTGGATATGACGCAGTTCACCGATGGCACAGAGGACGATATGGTCACTCCCTACCTCGGAAGCGTTACTCCTATCGACAGCGAGCGCGCTCTCGCGTACGTCGGCGGCGAGCACGAGCTCTACTATATCCTCAAGTCCGACGGCACCTTCGGCAATCAGGTCAGCTTCCCCGACGACCTCTGGCTCGGACAGATATGCGCCACCCCCGACGGCAACATCGCATTCTCCTCGTGGTCGAGCGATAACGCCTGCATCGGCACCATCGACACCGACACCCTCAAGGTCTCGCAGGAGGACATCGTCCTCAAGGACTTCGGCAACGAGGGCATAAGCGTGCTCGTATCGGGCGATGAGAACTTCGCATACTACGCCTCCACCTACAGAGGCTTGTTCGGCATAAAGGACGACGGCTCGTCCGAGGAGATAACCACATGGATAGACTCCGACCTCAACGGCGACTACGTGCGCGGCATGATGTGCCTCGGCAGCAACGAGTTCGCTATCTTCATCTACGACTACACAGACCCGTCCGCTAACGGCTTCTACCGTATCAGCGAGCGCGACGCCTCCGAGCTTGCAGACAAGACACTCATCACCCTCGCGGTGGTATACAGCGACAACAACCTCATGACCGAGGTCAACAGCTTCAACAGAACGAGCGACAAGTACCGCATAAAGGTCAACGACTACAGCCAGTACTACGACTGGGACGAAGACAGCGAGAAGTACCTCAATACTCCCGCCAAGCAGTTCAAGCTCGACATCATTGCGGGCAAGACTCCCGATATGATATACTTTGACGGCTCGGGCGTGACCAAGGGACTCACCAACAAGGGCGCTTTCGTAGACCTCTACGAGTACCTCGACAAGGACGGCAGTATCTCGAAAGAAGACCTCATGCCTCCCCTTCTCAAGGCTTGTGAGGAGGACGGCAAGCTCTACGCCCTTGCGCCGAACTGCAGTATGTCAACAGCCGCAGTCAAGAAGAAGTACACCGACAAGGAAAACTGGACTATAGACGACCTCATCGAGACATACAATAAGCTCCCCGAGGGCACAAAACTCACACAGTGGATCAATTCCAAGATGGCGGCGTTCGAGTACCTCACGGGGAATATGAACTTCGTCGACTACAAGACAGGCAAGACCAGCTATGACTCCGAGGAATTCATAAAGATACTCGAGTTCGCGAACCGCTTCCCCGACGAAGAGGAGGAGCCCGACTGGAAAAACATGACCGAAGATGAGCAGAACGCCTACTACGAGGAACATGAAAACGCGATAAGACTTGACAAGGCGCTCGTATCCGATATAAACTTCTACGACCTCAGAAACTTCAACAGGGAAAAGCTGGTGACCTTCGGCGAGGACATCACCATCGTAGGTCTTCCCTCCACTGACGGCTGCGGCATGGTAGTGAATCAGAACGCACGCTTCTCTATCCTCAGTGATTCGCCCAACAAGGACGAGTGCTGGAACTTCATCAGCCGCTTCTTCACCGAGGATTACCAGAAGAAGGACACATGGAGCATACCCGCTCTCAAGTCCGTATTCGAGGACAGACTCAAGGAAGCAATGGAAGACCCCTACTGGACAGATGAAAAGGGCGAGAAGCACACCTATCCGAATGAAGCAACTATCAACGGCGAGAACGTGACTATCCCCAACCTCTCAGAGGATGACGCAGCATTCCTCAGAGACCTCATCTACAATGCCAAAGTACACGGAATGCAGATGTGGGATACCGACGTTAACGAGATAGTTGAAGAGGAGGTCGCCGCATACTTCGCAGGCGAAAAGACCGCCGAGCAGACTGCCGAGATAATACAGAACCGCGTATCCATACTTGTAAGCGAGCAGTCATAACCAACGCAATCTTCAATTTCATAAACTCCACCTCCTTATGAGGGAACAGGCTGTCCGAAAGGGCAGCCTGTTCCTTTGCGCAAGGGCTCTGCCCTCGACCCGCCAAAGGCTCTGCCTTTGGAATC
>JAUMVH010000001.1:15169-41297 GCA_030530245.1 Ruminococcus sp. | reverse complement strand
AACGCCTTCGTCAGGACCGTTATTAAGGAGTTCAACGACCGCGGTATACCGCTCCGCTTCACGTTCACCAACCCTGCCCTCGAGAAAAAGCACCTCTCCGACCCGTTCTGCAATATGGTCATGAACCTCGCGAACAACGGGCTCAACGAGGCTATCGTCTTCTCGCCCCTGCTCGAGGACTATATCCGCAAAAACTACCCCAAGTACAAGCTCACGAGCTCGACCTGCAAGCGTATCACCGACCCCGTCAAGCTCGAGGAGGAGCTCGGCAAGGACTACAGCATCGTCGTTGTCGACTACGACTTCAACAACAACTTCGACGTGCTCTCTAAGCTCCCGCGCAAGGAGGACTGCGAGCTCCTCGTCAATGCGTGCTGCGAGCCGAACTGTCCCCGCCGCTCTGCGCACTACCGCTCTATCGGCGAGCAGCAGATAGCCTACAACGAGCACATCAAGAAGCACCCCGGTATGCCCTTCAATCCCGATAAGTACGACCCCCAGCACTTCCGCGACTGCCCCTACTCTCAGCGCGGTATCTTCGAGATAAGAAGCCTCCGCACCCACATCTCCCCCGACGACATATGGGAGAAGTACGTGCCCATGGGCTTCGAGCAGTTCAAGATAGAGGGACGCACCGCGAGCGCGCTCAATATCCTCGAGACGTATATGTACTACATGGCTAAGCCCGAGTGCCGCGACGAGGCGCGCTTCACCCTGCTGAAAGCCCTCGAGAACAGCGGCGCTCTCACCTACAGATAAACTGCCGATAATACGATATTTCAATGCAAACCAACGATAACTCAATGTAGGGGCGCCCTGTGGGCGTCCGAACGGTATATATAAATGCGGACTGCCAAAGGCAGCCCCTACAGATGGAACCGCAAAAGGAGAAATAAATGCGAGCCCGATTTCACCTCCCCGACTTCAGCAAGCACTATGCCTTCAATATCATCTTCGCGGAAATGCTTCAGGTGCTGCCCGACTACTTCCGCGAGGGCGTCGAGATAGCCTCCGTCTACGGCACCTTCCCGCCCGCGATATGGAACGGCGGACGCTTCCAGTACGGCGTATGCGGCAGGGACTTCATCAAGACCGTGATAAAGGCGTTCAACGACCGCGGTATACCGCTCCGCTTCACGTTCACGAACCCGCTCATCGAGAAGAAGCACCTCTCCGACGACTACTGCAATATGATAATGCGCCTCGCGGACAACGGCATGAACGAGGTCATCGTAGCCTCACCCGTGCTCGAGGAGTATATCCGCGGCAAGTACCCGAACTACAAGCTCACGAGCTCGACCTGCAAGCGCATAACCGACCCCGACAGGCTCTACGAGGAGCTCGGGCGCGACTACCACATCGTCGTCATCGACTAC
Organism: Ruminococcus sp.; assembly: GCA_030530245.1. Classification (GTDB taxonomy): domain Bacteria; phylum Bacillota; class Clostridia; order Oscillospirales; family Ruminococcaceae; genus Ruminococcus. Next base: position 39,921 of record JAUMVH010000001.1, on the reverse strand, counting down.
GACCTCAACAACAACTTCGAGGCGCTCGAAAAGATCCAAGACAAGAAGAAGTGCGAGCTTCTCGTGAACGCCTGCTGCAACCCGCACTGCAAGCTGCGCTCGGAGCACTACCGCGTCATCGGCGCGGAGCAGTTCGCATACGCGGAGCACGTGAAGAAGCACCCGAACGCGGACTTCGACTTCACGAAGCTCCCGAAGTACGCGGAGTTCCAGAACGAGGCTATATTCAGCTGTCAGTGCATGAACCGCACCATCTTCGAGAGCAGCAGGCTCAGCAGCCACATCTCGCCCGACGCGATATGGGAGAAGTATATCCCCATGGGCTTCGAGCAGTTCAAGATCGAGGGCAGGACGATAGACCTTTTCAATCTCATGGAGCACTATATGTACTACATGGTGAAGCCCGAATGCCGCGACGAAGCGCGTCTGCGGCTGTACATACAGCTCGCGAAGCGCGGCGTTATCAAGGCGCAGTTCTGATTTGATCCGGAATTGATGTAGGGGCGCACATTGTGCGCCCGCCAATAAACCACCGTTACCGAATGTAGGGGCGATGCCCGCATCGCCCCGCACCACAACCGTACAATTTCTTGACCTGATTTGTAGGGGACGGCGTCCTCGACGTCCCGCGCCGCAGCCGACGACTACCTGCCATATTTTGTAGGGGCACACCCGTGTGTGCGCCCGCAGCAGCCGTTCGGATTATTTCGGGCGGACACATTGGTCCGCCCCTACAAAGATCCGCCGCAGGCTTGTCAGAAAAAGGAGTGTATTATGAAAACAGCCCCCATTTTCAGCGACAATATGGTGCTCCAGCGCCGCAGCAATATCCGCGTTTTCGGCACGTGCTCGGGCGGCGAGAAGCGCATAACCGTCAGTATTCCCGAGCTCCGCGTCTCCGCTGACGCCGTCATCGCGCACGGCAGGTGGGAGGCTGTACTCCCCGCTCTGCCCGAATACGACTGCTGCTCACTCGTCGTCGCGTGCGGAGCGATACAGAAGGTGTTCAGCAACGTCGCTATCGGCGAGGTATGGCTCGCGGGCGGACAGTCCAATATGGAGTACGAGCTCCGCAATGATAAGCACGGCGCGGACGAGCTCCGCGACTGCGCGCGTGAGAACGTCCGCTACTACTACACGCCCAAGTGCGCTATGCTCGGGGACGAGCTCGCCGCCGCGGAAGCCGCTTCCCGCTGGGAGCCTGCCTCGGAGACGGGCTCCGTGGCGTGGTCGGCGGTCGGCTGGTACTTCGCTAAGGAGCTCAGCCGCGCGCTCGGCTGCACCGTAGGCGTTATCGGCTGCAACTGGGGCGGGACCTCCGCCTCTGCGTGGGTGCCAAGGGAGGTGCTCGCGGAGAATGCGAAGCTCCGCCCCTACCTCAACGACTACGACAGAGCAGTCGCGGGCAAGTCCGACGAGCAGATGATAGCCGAGTACGACGAGTACACCGCCTACCAAGCCGAATGGGACAAGCGCATAGCCGCCTGCTACGCCGAAGAGCCCGACATCTCATGGGCGGACGCGCAGGCAAAGTGCGGCGTCAACCGCTACCCGGGTCCGATGGGCATAAAGAATCCCATGCGCCCGTGCGGACTCTATGAGACCATGGTCAGCCGCGTCTGCCCGTACACGGTAAAGGGCGTGCTGTGGTATCAGGGCGAGTCCGACGACCACCGCCCCTGTACCTACTACGACCTCATGTCCGCGCTGATACGCTGCTGGCGCGAAAAATGGCACAGTGACGGGCTGGCGTTTCTCATCGTGCAGCTCCCGATGTTCCGCTACAAGGAGGACCCCGATTTCAAGCACTGGGCGTATATCCGCGAGGCGCAGGAGCGGCTCTTCCGCACGGTAAAAAATACGGGACTGGCAGTCGCGCTCGACTGCGGCGAGTTCAACAATATCCACCCCGTCGACAAGTCCGCGGTCGGACACAGGCTCTATTTGCAGGCGATGAGCGAGGTCTACTCGCTCATGGACAGAGCCGAGACAATGCCGCCTATGCTCGGCACGTTTGAAGTCCGCCACGGCGACACTATGGTAGTCTGTCTCGACAACCCGAGCCGCGGCTTGTCGGGCAACGACAACTGCCGCGACGGCTTCGAGCTCGCGGGCGCGGACGGAGTGTACTCCCCCGCCGATTCCGTGGAGATATTCGGCAATCAGATACATATCCGCTGCGCGCAGGTGAAGCGTCCGCATTATGTGCGCTTCAAGTGGACTAACTACGCGGAGGTAGGACTTTTCGGTTCTAACGGCATACCCGTCGCGCCCTTCCGCACGGACGATTTCCCCATGGAGGACAGAAAATGAAGAAGCTCATCGCAATACTTGCAGCGGCGGCGCTGCTCGCGCTGACTGGCTGCGGAATTACCGCTGACGTGCCTGCTCCCACCGTGGAAACGCCTCCCGAGACGACAACCCTCAGCCCCGAGGAAAAAATTGAAAAGTTTATGGCGAACAACCTCAAAAGGTACGCCATGTCAGTCTCGGAGCTGCCCGAGGACGCGCGCGAAGTCCCCGCCGACTGGATAGATTTCACCGACAGCGGCATTTCCGTGAAGCTGCCCGCAGAGCCCGAAAAGACCGTCGAAGACGGCGAAACTTCGTTTGTTCTTGATGTGGACGGCAGCGATGTGGAGCTCGTCTTCGAGAGCGCAGAAGCTGCCGAGAAACGGCTCGAAGTGCTGGATATGCTGCGCGATTCGCGCATGGAGGTCTATCAGGCAGCCTTTGAAAAGCTCGGCATACCGTTTGACGGGACAAAAGCGTCTTTCTACATGGCTTTGCTGTCCATCACACCCGATGATGTGGAAAAAGCTGACGATTATACGCAGACCATTCTCTCGGAAATGGGAAGCGAGCTGTTCTGGATAAACGAGGCTTACATTATCGAAAGGGAAAACGCCGAGGTCTTCGTCTTCCACTACAGCATTTCTATAATGGACGATGACACGGAATACTACGAAGCCTGCATATTCGACAGCGACGGCAAGCAGCGCGATGTAAGCGTGTACTGCGACGACAAGGACGCCGCCCTCCGCATAGCCGCGACCGCCGATATTGCCCCTTGACCGACGCTCACGACGGAGGATATACAATGAAAAAAATTTTTGCAGCGCTCGCAGCGGCGGCGCTCCTCGCGCTGACGGGGTGCGGAGCAAAGGACGAGCTCGATGACTATATGGATTCGCTCGAAACGAACAATGTCCACGCGCAGGAGCTCCCCGAGGACTGCCTCGAAATCCCCGATGACTGGGTCGATTACGAATTCGACTGCGGAGTTGTTTTCAAGGCTCCTGCGGGGCTCGCCGACGTGAGCAAGTCCGAGAGATTTCAGGTCTTTGCGGACGCTGAAAAGACTAATGAGCGGACTTACGCTGTTATAAAGTCGTTTGAAAACGACTGGGAAGAAAACAAAAAGGAGGCTGTGGAGGAGAGTAATCCCGGGGTGAACGCATTCGGCTGGCTCGGCGAGAAGCTCGATATCTCCTACGCTTACATTGTTGAGCCAAATTATGACGAGATCGAGGAGCTTGGCTATAAAGCTGATACGCGCTACGACCTTTGCAAGTCTCTGCTCACCATAACCGACGAGGAGCTCAACGCGGCTGACAAAAAGACCGCCAAAGCTATCCGTCTCCAGCGGGGACTGATATTCTCGATCTACAGGGACGAGGCTTACATCATCGAGAATGAGAGCTCGCACGTCTTCATTCACCGCTACGCCGACGACAGTTACTGGGTAAACGTTATGCCCTCCGACGATTTTGAATACTGTATCATCGTGAGGTGTGCCGATGTCGGCGACGCCCTCCGCATAGCCGCGACCGCCGATATTGCCCCTTGACAAACACGCCTGCAATGGTATATAATATAAAGGTATCACAGGCGTAGCAGTCAGAGTAGCTTTTTCGCGGCCTTTCAGAGAGTGGACGGTCGGTGCGAGTTCCGCAGGCGGGGAAGGTGAAGTGCGGCTGTCAGCTCCGACGGGGAAGGGAAACTGCGTATCCGTCGGCGTATCCCGCGTTAAGGGGCTGAGTTATAAAACGGAGTGGAACCGCGTAATTACGCCTCCTGTGAAAAATTTTTCACGGGAGGCTTTTGCATTTTCACCCCGACCAAGGAGGAACAATATGCAGCTATATAATTCTCTCTCGCACAAAAAAGAGGAGTTCATACCGCGTGAGACAGGCAAGGTGAGTATGTACACCTGCGGACCGACGGTATACCACTACGCCCACATCGGCAACTTGCGAAGCTACATCATGGAGGATATCCTCGAGAAGTACCTGCGCTTCACTGGGCTCGACGTAAAGCGCGTAATGAACATCACCGACGTCGGACACCTCACCAGCGACGGCGATACGGGCGACGACAAGATGCTCAAGGGTGCCAAGCGCGAGCATAAGACCGTCATGGAGATAGCGAAGTTCTACACCGACGCCTTCTTCGCGGACTGTGCAAAGCTCAACATCAAGACGCCCGACGTGGTAGTCCCCGCGACGACCTACATCGACGAGTTTATCCGCGTGATATCGGCTCTCATGGACAAGGGCTACGCCTATGAGGCGGGCGGCAACATCTACTTCGACACCTCAAAGCTCGAGAAATACTATGTCTTCAACGACTTCAAGGAGGAGGACCTCGCAGTAGGCGTCCGCGAGGGAGTCGAGGAGGACGGCAACAAGCGCAATAAAGCCGATTTCGTGCTGTGGTTCACGAAGTCGAAGTTCGACGACCAAGAATTGAAGTGGGAGTCTCCGTGGGGAGTCGGCTACCCCGGCTGGCACATCGAGTGCTCGTGCATAAGCATGAAGAACCTCGGCGAGTACCTCGATATCCACTGCGGCGGTATCGACAACGCCTTCCCGCACCACACCAACGAGATAGCGCAGTCCGAGGCTTACCTCGGGCATAAGTGGTGCAATTACTGGTTCCACGTGCTCCATCTCAACACGAACAGCGGCAAGATGAGCAAGTCGAGCGGCGAGTTCCTGACTGTATCGCTCCTTGAAGAAAAGGGCTACGACCCGCTCGTGTACCGCTTCTTCTGCCTCCAGTCGCACTACCGCAAGTCGCTCGTGTTCTCGTGGGAGAACCTCGACAATGCGAAGGTGACGTTCGACAAGCTCATCACGAGGATAGCGCCGCTCACAGCGGATAAGTCGGGCGGCATCGACAGAGCGGAGTACGACCGCCTCATGGCGGACTTCAACGAGGCACTCGGCAATGACCTCAACACGGCTATGGGTATCACGGTGCTGTACGATGTGCTCAAGTCCGCGGCAAACAACGCCACGAAGCTCGCTCTCATCGGCGAGTTCGACAAGGTGCTCGGGCTCGACCTCATCAAGAAGGCGGAAGCTAAGGCGAACTCTGCGGACACTCCCGACGACGATATCCCCGCGGAGGTGCTCGAGCTCGCCCAGCAGCGCAAGGCTGCCCGCAAGGAGAAGAACTTCGCACTCGCAGACGAGCTCCGCGATAAGATCGCCGCGCTCGGCTATGAGATAAAGGAGACCCGCGAGGGGACTCTGATCACCAAAAAATAACGAATAAACGGAGGTAACTAACAATGAGCACAAACGAAGGAATGGCATTAGCAGGACTCGGAGTATTTTTTGTAATCATATTCGGTTTTATCATGCTTATCGCACTGGTTATCGTGATCGTAAATTTCGTCGCGATGTGGAAGCTCTTCGAGAAGGCGGGCGAGGCAGGCTGGAAGGCGATAATCCCGATATACAACACCATTATTATGTCGAAGATAGCTACGGGCAATTACAAGCTCGGTATAGCGTCGCTCTGCTGCTCGCTCGGGTACTCTGTCTGCATGGGCATAGCCAATACCCTGAACGCTATCGCCAGCTCGGGCAGTGACAGCTCGCTCGCGATACTCAGTCTGATATCGCTGCCGCTATCGCTTCTCAGCATGGTGCTGAGCCTCGGAATGGCGGTGCTGAACGGATATTTCCACTACATCTTCACCGAGTCCTACGGCAAGGAGACGATCTGGTGCGTGCTGTCGATATTCTTCGGACCCATTGTCTTCCTTATAATGGGATTCGACAAGAACACCTACTACGTAGGACCGAAGAACCACATCAAGTGGTTTGAATAAGATATAAACGGACGCCGAAGGAAAGACATTCGCTTTGAGCGGGCGGCGGGACGCCGCCCCTACACAGAATACTTGTAGGGGCGAACCCACGTGTTCGCCCCCCAAAAAACGAGCGATTCGGCGGGCTCTCACATGAGTGCGCCCCTACTAACAGCTAAAGGATAATGGCTCGAATCTGCGCCCGCTTGACATTTTCAGGCATATGATGTAAAATAATAGCAATGACTATATTTCACCGAAAGAGGTACTTATTATGCTTAAAAACAACGAAAAGGTAATGGACAAAATTGTTGACCTCTGTAAATCCAAGGGCTTCGTTTACCCGGGCTCGGAAATTTACGGCGGTCTCGCCAATACATGGGACTACGGTCCGCTCGGCGTCGAGCTCAAGAAGAACATCAAGAACGCATGGATGAAGAAGTTCGTGCAGGAGAACAAGTACAACGTTGGTCTCGACTCCGCTATCCTCATGAACCCGCAGACTTGGGTCGCTTCAGGACACATCGGCGGCTTCTCCGACCCGCTCATGGACTGCAAGGAGTGCAAGACGCGTCACCGCGCCGACAACCTCATCGAGGACTTCGACGGCACTAACGTTGCGGGCTGGTCGAACGAGCAGATGATGGACTACATCAAGGAGAAGAACATCGTCTGCCCCAACTGCGGCAAGCAGAATTTCACCGATATCCGCCAGTTCAACCTCATGTTCAAGACCTTCCAGGGCGTTACCGAGGACAGCAAGGCTGAGCTATACCTCCGCCCCGAGACCGCACAGGGCATATTCGTAAACTTCGCAAATATCCAGCGCACCACGCGCAAGAAGGTGCCCTTCGGCGTTGCGCAGGTCGGCAAGTCCTTCCGCAACGAGATAACCCCCGGCAACTTCATCTTCCGCGTGCGCGAGTTCGAGCAGATGGAGCTCGAGTTCTTCTGCAAGCCCGGCACCGACCTCGAGTGGTTCGACTACTGGAGAAGCTACTGCAAGAACTTCCTGCTCAGCCTCGGTCTCAAGGAGGAGAATATCCGCCTCCGCGACCACTCGCCCGAGGAGCTCTGCTTTTATTCTAAGGCTACTACCGACTTCGAGTACCTCTTCCCGTTCGGCTGGGGCGAGCTGTGGGGCGTTGCTGACCGTACAGACTACGACCTCACACAGCATATCAACACCAGCGGCAAGTCGCTCGAATACTTCGACCCTGAGACAAACGAGAAGTACATCCCCTACGTTATCGAGCCCTCGCTCGGCGTAGAGAGACTTTTCCTCTCCGTTGTCACCGAGGCTTACGACGAGGAGGAGCTCGTCTCCACAGACAAGAACGGCAACGAGAAAAAGGACGTGCGCACAGTTATGCACTTCCACCCCGCTCTCGCGCCGTACAAGTGCGCGGTTCTCCCGCTCGTGAAGAAGCTCTCGCCCAAGGCTGAGGAGATATACGAGATGCTCTCGAAGAAGTTCATGGTGGACTACGACGAGGCAGGCACTATCGGCAAGAGATACCGCCGCGAGGACGAGATAGGCACGCCCTTCTGCATCACTGTCGACTTCGACACTATCGAGAAGGACAACTGCGTAACAGTCCGCGACCGCGACACAATGGAGCAGGAGCGTATCGCCATCGACGACCTCGTTTCCTTCCTTGAATCCAAGATGGAATTCTGACAAGGGCGCTGCCCTTGACCCGCCAGAGGCTCTGCCTCTGGACTCCGCTGGGGCGCCGCCCCAGACCCCGCAAAGGGACGCAGTCCCTTTGAACCCGATTTTCGTTGCCGCTCGCTTTGCTCGCTCTGTCTGTACATAAGGCATAGTCTGCTTTCGGCGGGTGGCAATCGCGGAAAAACCTTCCGCCATAGATGCGCTTCAACGCGAACTGGCAGCGCGGACACCGCGCCGTTGCCGCTCGCTTTGCTCTCTCACTAAATATGTGCGGCAAATCTTTCTCCGCGAGCCATAGTGATCTGTGCGGCAGGATTCAGATATACCTGAGTATGCATAAGGCGGACAATTCGTCCGCCTTTTTAAAATGAGGGATACAATGGACAACGAAAAGAAAGCGACAATAATCGGCAGGATAGTGCTCGGACTGAGCATTTTCGCACTCGCGGCATTTATTGCCCTCGCGGTCTCGGTAATGCTGTTTTTCAGGTCGTGTACCAAGGTCGAGCCCAACAGCGGCAAGGAGCCATACACCACCGACTACATAGAAAACTGGCTCGAGGACTGCTACGGCACTGACTTCACCTTCGTGCGCGAGCTCGAAACGCCCAAATACCCGGATAATACAGCCTACGTCTACGCCGACGGCAACGGCTTGGAAGCGAACGTAGTCCAGCATTACGAGCACGGCTATATGTTCAACGGCCATTACGAGGTCGAGGACAACTACGCTGTGGTGAAGATGTTCGCGGACGAGAAGGTGCTCGCGGCGCTCGACAGTGCGGGGTACGAATATTCGTTCGACCGCGGCGACACGGCGGAAAAGGGCGTTTACATCTGCGTGATGAACGCTCCCACCTATGAGGACATCGCAAAAGCGGCGGAGATACTGTACAACGCCGCCGACGATCATTTCCTCGAGCAGCCCGACTCCGAGAAAACATACGGCACCGAGTTCGATAAGTTCCTGCACCGCTGCCCGTGCTTTGCAGTCGGCTCGCCCGACGGCTATCCGCTCTCATACCTGAATGTGCCGTTCACTCCCAAGGGGCAGATACCCTATCAGCAGGAGTCGCTTCAGGACTTCACCGCGAAGTGCGAGCGGCAGTACGTCATCTGGACGGAAAAAGGCGACATCACCGGGACTGTCCCCGACTCGGCATACGACGACCTCAAACGCTATTCGTATCAGGTCTGCTATGACGGCAAACCCACGGAGCACATTTCCCTGCATATGAGCGACTACACGGGCGAATACATCGCGACTCAGTACAACTGCTTCTCGGTGGAAGACGGAAAAATGCAGCTCTGCCCGATGATGGAGGAGCTCGCTGAGATAGCGGGCATGACCACGGCTGATACGAGCGGCGAGGAGGGCGAGCTGAGCTTCTACCGCAGCGGCGATACGAAGGATAAGCCGTATATGCGCCTATACTGCGAGACCGACGGCACGGGCTGCACAAGAATGTTCCTTGACAAGGAGGGCGAGCAGTATACGTTCAGCAACGGCGGCAGGGTCATGAGCGATTATAAGGCTAACCTGTCGGTCGCTGACATATACGACCTCTTCGGAATAAGGGTCGAATTCGATAACAAGAACTCGGTGGCGGAGCTTTTCCCCGCCGACGATGCAACATACACGGAGGAATAACCATGTTCAAGGCAAGATATCTGCTCTCGGCGGCACTCGCTCCCGCAGTGCTGCTCTTCTTCTACATACGCAAAAAGGACAAGGTCGAGCCCGAGCCGATGAAGCTGCTGCTGCAGCTCGCGGGGCTTGGCGCGCTTTCCATAATCCCCGCGGTCATATTCGAGCTGGTCATGGCGATACCCTTCGCGATGATATTCGGCGAGGACAGCCCCATCTACGCATTCTGCGACTGCTTCTTCGTCATCGCCGTGGCGGAGGAGGGCTGCAAATTCGCAATGCTGCTCCTGCGCACGTGGAAGTCGAAGGAGTTCAACTACACCTACGACGCGGTAGTTTACGCGGTGTCGGTGTCGCTCGGATTCGCCGCGCTCGAGAACATACTCTACGTATTTCAGGGAGGCTTCGGAGTCGCGCTGCTGCGTGCCCTGACGTCTGTCCCCGGTCATACCATATTCGCCATATACATGGGCTATTACTACGGCGTAGCGAAGAAGGCTGCCTGCGCGAAAAAGCTGCCGCTCACCATCGCGGGCTTCGCGATATCGCTGATACTCCCGATACTGATACACGGCTTCTACGATTTCTGCCTGTCGGTGGGCTCGTGGCTGTTCATCATCATATTCTTACTGTTCGATGTAGCGATAACCGTGCTCGCCTTCCTCACCGTCAACAGGCTCTCGCGCGAGGACTCGCCCGTCACGCCGTACACCTACGTCTGAACGTAACGCCGCAAGTCGTTCTGTAAACTGCGGACGCCCAAAGGGCGCCCTTACAAGTGGTCGCCGCGGGTTTGTACGTAAAACGACGGGCGCACAATGAGCGCCCCTACATATTAAAAAGCCATAGAGATACTCTCTATGGCTTTATTTTATGCCTTACTGATGACGATACACGTCACGTTGTCCCAGCCGCCCTTGCTGAGCGCCTTTTCCGCGAGCGCCTCGGCGTAGTTGACGTGCCTCTCCGCGAGCACCTTCGCTATCTCTGCGTCCGAGCACATATCCGTCAGCCCGTCGCTGCAAATGAGCACCTTGCCGTCACCGAGCTCCACGGGCTCGGAAGCGTAGACGGTCAGCCCCACGCTGTCGTCATCCACGCCGAGGAAGGTTATGAGCTTGTGCGCGTCGGAGCTGCTGCGTATCTCCTCCGTAAGCTCGCCGTCACGCAGCTTCTGCGCCGCGAGGGTGTGGTCCTGCGAGAGGCGGGTGAGGTCGCCGCCGCGGAAGTAGTAAACGCGGCTGTCGCCGAGGTTGAAGGCGTACACCGTGCCGTTGTCTATGCACGCCATCGCGAGCGTAGAGCCGCTCCTGCCGCACTTTTTCTGCTCCGCCATGCGGCATATCCCCGCATTTGCGGCGTCTGCGTAGTCGTTGACCGCGCTGTGCAGCCCCTTAAGGCTCACGCAGCGTATGACATCGGAGCGCTTGCCCAGCGACGTGACCGCTATATCGGAGGCGAGCTCGCCGTACGCTTCGCCGCCCATGCCGTCGCAGACCGCGAAGATGTACCGCTCGTGACCGCCCACCGTTCTGCTGAGGAGGCAGTTCTCCTCAGGCTTTATGCCGAAGCCGTCCGCGTAGAAGCTGTCCTCGTTGCCGTGGCGCACGAAGCCCACGTCCGAGACCGCCGACACGAGGAGCTCCCCGCCCGCGAAGTCGTCGGACTCGTCCTCAGTTCCCGCGAGAATGGACACATACGGCTCTTCTTTCTTACCGAAAAATCCAAACATTGCTATCATCTCTTTCGTGCGGTATATTTATCTTTCCGCTTTTTCGACCGGAGTCGACTTTGTTCAACAATATTATTATATCACATAATCCATGCAATAGCAAGACGCGCGGAGAAAGATTTACCGCGCAGCTTATCGTCATCCTACTTGCGGGCGGACACGTGGGTGCGCCCGTTAGTCAATTTGCGGGCGGATAATATCCGCCCCTACAAATCGTTGCAGGCATTCATTCTGATATGGCGCGGACGTGCAATGCGCGTCCCCAAAAGCTGACTGTTTGCGAATGCAAACGCCTATAAATTGACACTATTCCCCGTAAGTGTTAGAATATTCTAAGGATAATGAATAGTTAGGAGCAGATACTAATGACACTTAAAGAAGTCAGGGTAGGCGGCACGGCTAAAGTGACGCAGATAGGCGGCGAGGGTGCTCTCCGTCAGCACTTCCTCGACATGGGGATAATCCCCGGCACAGAGATAACCGTTTCCAAGCTCGCGCCGATGGGCGACCCGATGGAGCTCACCCTCCACGGCTATGAGCTCACGCTCCGCCTCGCCGACGCGGAGCTGATACAGGTCGAGCCGACCGAGAAAAGGGCGGCAGACTCAAAGAAGTCCGACAAGAAGCGCTCCGAGCACCCTGGTCTCGGCGAGGGCGGAAAGTTCCACCCGAAGGGGAGCGGCTCTCCCCTGCCCGCTGACACCGTGATGACGTTCGCGCTCGTCGGCAATCAGAACAGCGGCAAGACCACGCTTTTCAACCGCCTGACGGGCTCAAAGCAGCACGTCGGCAACTTCCCGGGCGTGACGGTCGACCGCAAGGACGGCGCTATCAAGGGTCACCCCGACACGCTCATCACCGACCTCCCCGGGATATACTCGATGTCACCGTACACGAGCGAGGAGATAGTCTCGCGCAACTTTGTCCTCAACGAGAAGCCGCACGCGATAATCAACATCGTTGACGCCAACAATATCGAGCGCAACCTCTACCTCACGATGCAGCTGCTCGAGCTGAATATCCCGATGGTAGTGGCTGTGAATATGATGGACGAGCTGACCTCCAACGGCGGCAGCATCGACTTCAACGACATGGAGAAAATGCTCGGCGTGCCCGTAGTACCGATATCCGCCGCCAAGAACGAGGGTATCGAGGAGCTCGTCGAGCACGCGATACACGTCGCGTACTACCGCGAGCCGCCCGTGATACAGGACTTCTGCGAGAAGAGCGAGAACGGCGGCGCTGTACACCGCTGCCTGCACGGTATCTCCCACCTCATCGAGGACCACGCCGAGAAGGCAGGCTTGCCGATACGCTTCGCGGCGAGCAAGGTCGCGGAGGGCGACTCGCTCATCATCTCGCAGCTCGCGCTTGACGAGAACGAAGAGGCACTGATGGAGCACATCGTCCGCCAGATGGAGAAGGAGCGCGGGCTCGACAAGAGCGCGGCTATCGCGGATATGCGCTTCAGCTTCATACGCAGGCTCTGCGGCGAGACGGTCATCAAGCCCAGAGAGAGCCGCGAACACGTCCGCAGCCGCCGCATAGACAAGGTGCTGACGGGCAAATACACCGCTATCCCCGCGTTCATCGCCATAATGGGGCTCGTCTTCTGGCTGACTTTCAACGTCATCGGAGCGTGGCTGCAGGGGCTGCTCGAGGAGGGTATCGGCTACGTGACCGATGTCGCCGACGCCGCTCTCACGCGCGCACACGTCAACGACGCGATACACAGCCTCATCATCGACGGCATATTCGCGGGCGTGGGAAGCGTTCTCAGCTTCCTGCCGATAATCGTCACGCTGTTCCTGTTCCTGTCGCTGCTCGAGGACAGCGGCTACATCGCGCGCGTGGCGTTCGTAATGGATAAGCTCCTGCGTAAAATAGGACTTTCGGGACGCAGCATAGTCCCGCTGCTGATAGGCTTTGGCTGCACGGTACCCGCCGTCATGGCGACGCGCACGCTCCCCAGTGAGCGCGACCGCAAGATGACGATACTGCTCACGCCCTTCATGAGCTGCACCGCGAAGCTGCCTATCTACGCGTTTTTCATCAGCGCTTTCTTCCCGAAGCACGGCGGACTCATCATGACGGGGCTGTACGTGCTCGGCATAGTCGTCGGCATATTCGCGGCGATACTCTACAGGAGCACGATTTTTCGCGGCGAACCCGTCCCTTTTGTCATGGAGCTCCCGAACTACCGTATGCCCGGGGTGAGAAACACGGCGCAGCTCCTGTGGGAGAAGGCGAAGGACTTCCTGCAGAGGGCGTTCACGGTGATACTCATCGCGACCATCGCCGTATGGTTCCTGCAAAGCTTTGACCTCCACCTCGCGCTCGTCGAGAACGCCGAGGACAGCATACTCGCCTCGATATCACGGCTTGCGGCGCCGATAATGGCTCCCGCGGGACTCGGCGACTGGCGGATATGCGTGTCGCTCGTGTCGGGCTTTATTGCCAAGGAGAGCGTAGTTTCGACGATGAAGATACTTTTCAGCGGAGATGTAACCGCGTTCATGACTCCGCTCACCGCGGCGTCGCTGCTCGTATTCTCGCTACTGTACACTCCCTGCGTGGCAGCGATAGCCTCGGTAAGGCGCGAATACGGCAGGAAATGGGCGCTCTTCGTGGTCGCGTGGCAGTGCGCGGTAGCGTGGCTCGCAGCAGCCGCGGTACACCTCATAGGACTCGCAATAGGTGGCTGATATGAACCCGATAGACATTATCCTCATAATAGCGATAGCTGCCGCAGCCGCGGGAGCTCTCATCGCCATCGTCCGTCAGCGCAAAAAGGGCGGCGGCTGCGGGAGCTGTTCGGGCTGCGCGTACAGCGGCAGTTGTAACAAAAAGCGTCAGGACTGAGTCCTGACGCTTTTTATGTCTGTTACCTTTGTAGGGGCGGACCCGTGTGTTCGCCCGCCGTATACGCATATAGGCGGACGCACTCCGTGCTCCCCTACAATCGTAAGGCACGCGGGTAAAGACTGACGGTCTGTTCGGGTAAGCGAGTTTACGAGCAACCACGCGAACCGCCAGCGGGGGCTCCCCGCGCCCCTACATCTGAGTTCTCACTTGAGTGAATTCAGCTTCTGGAGCTCTATCATATGGTTACGGCAGGCGGTTATCTCTCCCGTATACTTGTTGAACCACTCAACGTCCGTTTCATCGGGCTGTTCCTGAAGCAGGATCGCCTGAACGAGTGCCGACTGCGAACGCGAGCGCTTTCTCTCAATCTCCTTGATAGTATTCATGCAAAGCCTTATTTCCTTCTTGAGACGTGATTTTTCGCCCATGGTCTATCCTCCTTCCGTTAATGCCCTTGCTTATCGACCGAATCGACAAGAGCCTGTGCTTCCTCGTACCCCTGATCGAGCTCCGCGAGAATGTCGTCGACGGCTTTTTTCAGCTCCGTCATCTTATCCTCCGTCCGCATCTGCTCGGGATACCTCATTATGCAGGCGTTGAGCTCGTTGATAGTTTTCTTCTTGTCCTCGCCGAGTCTGTCGAGCAGGAACGCGAACGAATCCGCGCTGCTCATATCGCTTATGAGACGAGTATAGCGAAAGTCGAGGTCGCCCTCCGCGTTCTGATAAGAGTCGAGGTCCTCGGAGACGTGGCTGAGGTTAGCCGTGTACTGTTTGTAGTACGTCTCCTGAGTCCGCCTCGATTCGTCGATATAGAGCCCGACGAAAACGAGCAGTGCCACAAATGTTACCGCAAACAGAATGATAGAACTAATCATTCTCCTTTTCATCAGTGCTTCCTGACTCGACCGCATTATCATTGTCCTCCGCTCTGTAACCTATTTCCTCGAGGCGCTTCTTTTCCTTGTCTATCGCCTCTCTTATCGCCTTCTGACGGCGTTCCTCAGCTGACTGCTCATTGTCCTCGTTCATCTTTTTGCCGAGCTTCACGACTGTTTTCAGCTCGTACAGCGCGATGAGCGTGGTGGGTATCATCACGAGCAGCAGTATCAGCTTCTTTGAATCTGTGAACGAGTTCACCCATATGAAGAACCTCGCCTTGTGCGTGAACTTGCCGACTATCTTGTCGGGGTCGACGGTTATGCTGTCGTCGACGGGGTTTGCGTCGCCGCGGGTGACGAAGCGTCCGTCCTCGTTCCTGCCGACTATCCTGTGCGTGACGAGCATACCGTAGATGTCGCTCTGCTCGGAGTAGAACGAGATTATGTCGCCCTCTGCGAGCGTATCGGGGTCGGCTTTCTTGATGATTATGAAGTCGCCGACGTGGAGCGAGGGCTCCATACTTCCCGTAACTACGCGGAGAATGCTGTGCCCGAAGATGTCGACAGCCTTACCCTGCGCCGAGAACACCATTACGTATATGACGAAGCCGAGTGCGAGCACCACCAGCACCGTAGCGATGATATTGGCGATACTGCCCGAGTTGTCCTCCTCGTCGCCGTCGCTGCTGTCGGAAACGCCCGACTGCTGCGCCTGTATCTCCTTGACCTTTTCGGCGTTCTGACGTATGCTCTCCTCGAGTTCGCGGCGTTCCTGCTTGCGCTCCTGCAGATAGCGCGTGAGCTTTTCGAGCTTTCCTACGTGGTACTCCTTGTACAGACGCTTCATCTCTGCCTGTATCTCAGCCTCCTGCTCGGGAGTCCTTACAGGCGGCGTATAAGCGGGCTTGGGCTTGCTCTTGTCAGCCTTGCGCTTCTTGCGCTTAAACTTTTGGTCGTTGATGAATCGCCGTAGATCGTATTTCGGTGCGCGCGCGTACTTGCGGTAGTATACCTCCATCTCTGAGCGCTCCTGCTTCTCGCGCTCCTTCTGCTCCTTTTTCGCCTTCTTGTCGGCGAGGAGCTGCTTATACAGCGGATTGTCCGTATCCTCGGGGATAATGCCGAATACGGTCGCGAGCAGGTGTCTGATAAGTCTTATCAGCACATATATGGGATTCCACGAATATTCGCGGTATATCTCGCTGAATGGCTTGCTCTCGAAGTGCAGGCGCTCCGCCTTGAGGCGCTGAGCCCGCTCGGCTTCGGCGCGTTCCTTTTCGCGCTTCTGCTGCTCGAGCTTCATGCGCGCGGCGACGGCTCTCGGGTCCTCGACGCTCTCGGACTCGTTCTCGCCCTGCTCCTCCATAGCTTCCTTCGCGGCTTCGAGCTCCTCCTCGGTAACAGACTCGTAAGCCTGCTTCTCGAGCTCTGCCTCGTCGGGAGCCTTGTTGAGCTCCGCCTCATCTATGCCCTCAGCCTCACCGAGCTCGGCGCGCGCGAGCTTCTTATTCTGCTCGATACGCTCACGCTCGGCAGCGATACGCTCCTCTTCCTCGCGTCTGAGTCTCTCTTCCTCCTCGCGCCTGCGTTGCTCCTCGAGACGGGCAAGCCGCTCCGCTTCGAGCCGCGCACGTTCGCGCTCCTCGGCTTCCTGCTCGGCTTTCTTCTGCGCGAGCATCTCCTGCAAGCGCTTTTCTTCCTCTTCCTTGGCGATACGCTGGCGTTCGAGCTCCTCCCTGCGGGCTTCCTCGATACGCTCCTGCTCCAAGCGCCGCTCCTCGGCTTCGAGGCGGAGGCGTTCCTCCTCCTTGCGCTTCTTTTCGAGCTCCTTGATGAACTCGGTCTCTATCTCGATGACCTCGTTTATCTGCTCGAACATGAGGTTGAGGTCGGGCGGGAGTTTCTTTTCGAGCTTGAAATCGCCGTCCGTAGCTATATAGCCCGCCACCGCTTCCGACGAAACGCTGTAGTCGGCGGTGAGCTCCTTGTCGAATTTTTTCAGGAATTTCGGGGCTATCTTCTTCCCCTTCTGAGTTTTCAGCTCCGTGAGCTTATCCGCGGTGTCCGCATTCATATACGAGCGGAACAGCAGAAGATTCAGCACGACCATCTTGTAGAAGTCCTCGATGTACGCCTGCTGCGGCTTTACGGCGCTGTTCTGCACGTTTATCTCGTAGCCGACCTTGTCGTAGCCCTCGATGTACTGCCACAGCGTGAGGCAGGCTTTGAGGTCGACGTTCTTCATAATGGCGTTGGTGCGCATTACTGGCGGGCGGATATACGTTGAACCGAGGGTGGTACAGAGCTCCGAGCCCTTATAGCCCTCGATAGCCTTTTTCAGCTTCTCGACGCGCTGCCACACGGTATATCCGTTGTCGTCGTAGGTGTCGAGGCTGTCGATGGTCTCTATTTTGAGCTCGACCTTCATCCTGCCGCCGTTGCCGTCGTCGATGTCGGTGTCGTAGCCGAGGGAGAATACCTCCTCGTCGCGTGCGACCTGCGCGAGCTTCTCGTATCGTGTGTTTATGAAGATGTAGAGCCTGTCGACGAGTGTGTTCACGAACTTGTTCTCGTACGTGAAAAGGCTCTCCTCCTTGTGGATATTGAGTATCTTGGAGGGCGTTATCTTGCCCGTTTTCTTGTCTATGCTCTGAATGAGATCGGTGTGCTGGGCGAGGTGCTTGACGGACTCGACCGTTATCTTCCTCGACAGCGCGATGGGCACGACCTCCTCGACGTCCTCGATGGTACGTCTCGGCGTGCGCAGGAAATTATCGACGTGCACGAGCCCGTTTTCGATAGCCTCTACCCACGAAACGTCTATCGCCTTCTCCATTATCTTCTTGTTGAAGGCGAAGGTGTTATGGCTCTCGTGGAGGAGAGAATCAAGTGCGGAGTAGACCTTATCGTCGCCGAACGCGTCGACAAATTCGCTGAATTCCTTATACCAGTCGCCGTATGCGTTGTCCTTCACTTGTTCTCACCTGCCTTTGTGTTTGGTCTGCATTTCAGTGTGTAATGCCCGAGTTTTTTTCGTATGTCCGCGGGCGCACACACGGGTGCGCCCCTACGTCGCTTCTTGGAGCAAACGCCGCTCCGTCCACTTCGCGTAGGGCGCAACTGCGTACCGCCTGCCCATTTGTCGCCCGTGGGGCTCACAGAAAGGCGAGCGATACGCAGTCTAACTTCTAAATCAGAACAGCTTCTGCAATCTCTCAAGATAAGCGATAGACTCGTTCATCTTGTTCTTGCCGAAGAGCTTGTTCATATAGGTGCACAGCTCGCGGAGCTCCTCACGGAGCATTGCGAGGTTGAGCGACTCAAACTTTCTGAATATCTTGGTCGCGAGCACGTAGTCGATGCCGTCGAGCTCGTCGCCGCCGCACGCTACATACACGGGCACGAAGAAGTTCATCTGCTTGAGAATACGGTTACCGAAGGCAACACGCAGCTTCTCGATTACCCACAGGTCGAGCTGCTGTATCTTCTTGAGGCTGTCCTGCGAAATCGGGTACTTGTCGAACGCCTCATGGAAGAGCTTGTCGAGGTGGTCGAAGCCGAGGTTCATCGGCGGCGTATCGGGAGCGTCGAACGCGACGCCCTTCGCGTCGAGGTTTATCGGCTGAGCACGGTCGTACACCTTATCGGAGATAGCGAACGTGGAGTCGTCGTTGTTAGCGGTACCGATGTACCAAATATTCTGCGGTATGCGGATCTTGCCCTTGTCGAGGTTGGTGGGGTCGGTGCTCCAAACGTTGGGCACGATATCGAGCTCCCACTCGTCGGCGTTCGGCATTTCGAGGATAGAGAGCATCTCCGCGAAGTAGTACTCGACGCGGGCGATGTTCATCTCATCGAGGAGTATGAGGTTTACGTCGTTGTTATAGCTTGACGAATAGATACGCTTGAGGACTTCGGTCTCGTTGAAGTTCTTGGTGAATTCGTTGAAGTAGCCGAAGAGCTCGGTACGGTCACGCCACGAGGGCTGTACCGAAGCGATAGTGGTGTCGACCTGTAAGAACTTACCGAACGAATACGGGAGCGAGGTCTTACCTGTACCTGAAATACCCTGAAGGATAATGAGCTTCGTGGAAGCCATACCCGCAAGGAAGAGGCGTATAGTCTTGGGCTCGTAGTACAGGTGCATACGCGAGCACGCGAAATTGCGGAACCTGTCGCAGATACCCGCGAGGTCTATCTCGTTGTCGTACTCGGGCGGAGTATAGGTCTTGTAGAAGGTATCGACCTCGATGAGCTTCGAGAAGCGGTAGTCGGTAGTCTGAACGACGCCGTCCTCGACCGTGCCGACCACAGCGGGAGCAGCCGCGCCCTCCTCGCCCTCGCCGCCCGCGAAGGCGGTCTGTCCCGACGGGAGCGCCACCGTACCTGTTCCGCCGCCCATCTGAGCGACCTTCATTGCCATTATCTCGTCCTTTTCCTTAGCCATCTTCATAACTCGTCTCTGCAAGAGGGCTATCTCCTCGAGGAGGTCCTCATTGCTGACGAGGGAGTGCCTGAAGCGAATGTACTTTCTGATAAACATGAAGATCATGACGGCGATAAGAACGTATATCGCGACGACTATTATAATAGCGAGTATCGACAGTATCCAGCCGAGAGCGCCGAAATCCGTGGAATACTCCTTGAATATCTCTATGTAATTCTTTATGTCAAAAATTTGCTTTATGCCGCGCCCTATGCCGCGCACTATCTCGGCGTAGCCCTTGAGCATCTCGGACATAAACGCAAAAAACCATTTTAGGAATCCGTTCATGATATGCTCCGATAACTTAGCATTATTTCACCGCACTGCCGCGGGATATGGGGAATTACTCCGCCTTGTCGGCTGTCTCGGCTATGGCTTCCGCAGCCTCTGCCGCAGTCTCCTTCGCCTCGGAAATATTCTCCCCGACTGTATTTACGAGAGCCTCTGCCGCATTTTCGAGCTTTTTCGCCTCGCCAGCGGCTGTCTCTATCTTGTCTGTGACCTTTTCGGCGACTGCCTCAGCCTTATCCGCAGCCTTCTCAGCCGCGCCCTCTGTCTGCTTCTGTGCCGCGAGGTACTCCTCGATGGCACGGCGCTTTATCTCCTCCTCGTCGACCTCGACGGGCTCGGGGCGCTTAGCCTCGATTATCGTGACGATGAACTTATAAAGCTCGAACAGGAAGAATATCGCCATGGGGATGACTATGCATATGAAGAAGCCTGTCTTGGTGCGGAGGAAGTCCATCAGCTTGCCGATCAGCGGGAGCTTAACGTCCGTCCACTTGCCTATAACAGCGCCCTGCGAGATAACGTCGTCGTCCTGTACGGGGTTGTTATCGCCCTTGGTGACGTACTTGACAACGCCGTCCTCGTCGAGGACCTCGACTATTCTATGGGTGTTCTTCACTCTCTGACCCTGAATGGTGGTCCAGAAGGTGATAACGTCGTTTTCCTTTATGGAGCTGAAGTCATCGATCTCCTTGCAGATGATGAGGTCGCCCTCCTTGAAAGTAGGCTTCATTGAATCCGACTCGACCGCCATCGGCATAAAGCCGAAGAGGTTTGCTACGCCGTTGTTCTTACTCGATGAAAAGACCATAATTGTGATGAGAAGTGCGAATATCAGGACGATCCATGCCAGTACATTTGCAAAGATACTGAGTGCCTTTTTCATAAGTTAAACTCCTTTAAGTTGATTCCACGATTTTGAAGCTCATGCTGAGCTTTAATGTACCGCCGATGATGTCGTCCACGCAGTCGGGATCGTTGCCCTCGAGCCAGATAACGACGGTATACTTGTCTTTGTCCTTAGCCTTGAATTTATCGCCTGAGGTACGCATAACTACCGACGACGACAAAAATTCGCTGTCGCAGTCGCTCTCCTTACCCATACCGCTCGACTTGGTCTTGCCATAAACGGTCTTTTCGCCGTTTTTGTACACCGCTATGCGTACAGCCTCGTCAACGCCCTTGGTCACGTTCTCAATGTTCATCTCACCCGTGTAGCTGACGGTATCGTCGCCCGAGTTGATGAGGTAGAAGGTGTAGGCGATGTAGCTGTCGCCGTTGTGGCTGCCGTTTATCTTGTCAACGTTCGGAGGTATATCCTCGCCGCTGATATTGGTCATATCGTATACGATATTCGCGTTCAGAACGGCATTTGACCTGTCATAATCGGGCGTTTCCGAGAGTGTCAGACCCTGATGCACCATATCGTACTTGTTGACCTTAACGGTAAAGCTGCCGAACTTGTCGTAGAAGTAGGAGATAGCGTAGGCTATCGCCACGAGAAGTATAAGAATGATAACAAGCAGTGCCAGCACTCTCATAACGATGAAATGGCGCTTGACCTCTTTACTTTTCCTTCTCAGCTCAAGGACGTCTCTTACTTTTTCCTCCATTACGAGACACCCCCTGTTCTATATTATGCGTCGGACTTGCGTCTGACGTATCTTTCTGTCATGTACTTGCCTGCGAGCGAGCCCGCGCAGTACGAGCACTCGAATGAATACAGCATTTCTGCCTGTCTGCTGTTGTAGACTCCGTCCGCGATGGGCTCGGCGCCGATGTCGTTGACGAAGCCGACTATGGATTTGACCGCGTTGTCAGAGCGCTCGCCGCTTCCGAGAAAGTTCGCGACCTCGGGGCTGAGCAGCACGTAGTCCACCGAGAAGCCCGAAAGCCTCATCATGGGACAGGTGTCGCCGCCGAAGTTGACTATCATGAAGTGGAAGCCGCGGTTGCGCATATGCTGGAGCACCTGCGCCGCCTGACCGTCCGTCTCCTCGAGAAGCTTCTCCGAGAGCTCGAAGCATATCCTGCTCGTCGGGACTTCATACCGCGAGAAATACTCGAGCAGAGTCTTCTCCGCGCCCGCCTCCTTGAGGAACCTTACGGGCATATATACCGACACCCAGCTGAAATTCAGCTCGCGCTCGGTGAAGGTCTTGTACGCCTCGAGAGCCTGTATCAGCTCGAGGTAGAAGAGTCTCACCGCCTGATTGGTTATCTCGCACACATCGCGGAACTTTTCGGGCGTGAGCACGCCGAGCTTCGGGGAGTTGAGCCGCGTCTGGGACTGATAAGCGGCAATTTGTCCGCTGGAAATATCTCTTATGACGCGATAGTGCAGCTCGACGGCTCTCAGACCGCCTACCAGCGACTTTTCAGCGTTTTCTCCCATCTCGGCACCCCCCCTTTTGCCATTATATGCGCATATACTCTTATACTATTTTATTATAGCATATATATCGCCCATTGTCAATGAATTAACTTATAAAAATAGGCGGTAAAATTCGTGCATTTGCATAAAAACTCAGCCTCCGCACCATTTTGTCCACCGCCCGCCGAGCTGTCGGGAAAGCCGCTCGAACTTTAAGGTCATATATTGATTTGCCGTGGCTGTCATATTGATACGGTCGCCGCCCAGGTTTTCAAGGATAAGATCGAAAATATGGCTGCACCATTTACATTTTCAGACTGAATATGCTATAATATGGAAAGATAATATATGTTATTCAGTTTGTATGTTTCTCTTCTCAATAACTTTGTAATATTCATTGAAAAGAGAAATGACCTGATCAATACATCCTCAAGTACGGAGGAGTTTGAAGCCCCTGCGTTCTGGACTGAAGGCTGTATCGCCGAATGTGACAGGGAGATTGTAATAATAAGCTAACGCGCCATTTACAAACAATACAAAAGGTTTCAGAACAGGGCAAGGTATAAAGTCCGCCCCGAAAACGGCAGGCATACTCAAGGCAGAAGCTCGTAACCCACGACACTATACACAACAATTGCTCCCCGTCAAGCTTCACTTGGCGGGGAGCAATACTTTTAGGCTAAGAACACCGAGCTAAAAATGGAGTCGAGAGACGAGCTCTCGGCTCCATTTTTGTTATGGCCATTTTTCGGTCGGTTATGCGATTACTCGCCGCTTTGTTCGCCACCCGAACCGCTGTTACCGCTCGGAGTTATGACATCACGCTTTATTCTCGCATTCGTGTAGATTATCCAGTCGCTTGCATCGGAGCCTTGCAACAAATTGCCTTCATCGTCAAGAAGACTCACCGTCACGTATACGCGGTAATTTGAATACATACTGCCTGTAGGGGGGCGCCGCTCAAAATTAACATTGTCGCCGCTGAAAACATCGAATTCCACAGGTATTACGAAATCGTAACGTCCATCGTCGCCCAGTAAACTCAGCGGTATCTTGAAGGTGTAGACGTTGCCGCTTTCGGTGACTGTAATAGTCGGAGTCTCGCTCTCTTCCGATTCCTCTTCATCTCCTGATTCTTCCTCGTCACTTTCAGGCGGAGGCGCAGGGGGATAGAGGTAATCCTTGACCTTAAATTCGTCGAGGTAATCGCTTATTGGCAGATATGAACCGTATTCGGAGATGCTGTCGTTCGTATTCTTATTCGAGAGCATGAATCTGATTTCCAGATACCCAGCATCCTCCTTTCCTGCCAGATCCGAAGCGTCGTAGGATATCAGTGAATTGATCTTGGATTTGCCACCGCTGATCTCGGCTGCATCGGGTTGAGCGTTTATACCGAGCTGACCGAAATCGGCGTTTCCATCATTAACAAAGCTCGGATTTTCAGCCGCAATGTAGTTGAGCACAATAGGAGAAACGCTTTCCATATTGTAAAGACGACTTCCATCTTTGTTGTGACTCGCATGGCTAAGTGCGACGCTATTCTGTGCGGACGCGATCTTAGAATATCCCACTATCTTAGCACCGTTTTGGTTCACGCTCGATATTTCAGGGAATTGCTCTGCGAGTTCATCGACCTCGTACTTCGCATACGACATTGTGACCGTTGATGCGAGTGTTATTTTGCATTCATCAGCATCAACTGTAGTCGCCGTCGGATTAAGAGCTTTCCAAGCTGTTACCTTGTCAATTAGTGCCTGCTTTATGCTCTTCGTGGTCGGCAGCTCGACATAGATACCCATTTTCTTGCTGTTCAGTAAAAAGGTATCATCGACGGGAGTGCCATTTATCGCATATGTGAAACTGCATTCAGGCGTGATTTCAATGCCCATACTGTTGGCACCGTCCACTATCTTTTGCATTGATATTAGGAACTCCTGATAGATCTGGAGGTTTTCATTTCCTGTAATCTTACTTGTAATATCGTTATCCAAAGCCGATTGACTAAATCCGACTTCTGCCGTAATAGTTGCTGAAAGAGTATTGTTTGATTTTGATATGGTAGTATCAGGATTACCTTCGTTTACAGTTATTACGTTATTATTGTAAAGATTACCAATAAGAACATGCGGTACCTCTTCGTTGGTCTTTGATGACGGATACTGATAATCACCCAAGGAACTGTCGGTGTCAATCTCGTAGTGGTAGATATTAGTATCGCCCTCGTTTTCCTGTGTGAAGATACTAATGTAGTAGTTTTCCTCGGGGAGACTCTTTGATCCCCAATCTGAAACGCTGACTGCATACTTAACTATTGAACTGTTGGTTAATTCGTTTGCGGTTGCAGGTCGGAGATATGTGACAGAAGAGTCATTAGGATAGTTAACCATGACCGTAGCCTCAGAACCAGAACAGCTCACCAGTTTCTTTTCTGTTGCGGTTGAATTAATGGAAACCTTCATCAGGTCATTGAGCTTGCACACCTGAGAAGAATCAGCGATGTTCAGCTTATAGGTATTATCTAACGTTTGAGTAAGCATAGCTCCTGTTCCGTTTGAAACAAAATTACCGCTTCGCATAATATCGCTGTTATTATTCGGATCAACTATCACAGCCATAGCGTTGCTTAATAAATTAGGACACTTTATTATTATTTCCTTTTTGTAGTTTCGGAGAACATTTTCACCGTTGTTTATTGCTT
>JAUMVH010000001.1:3366-15159 GCA_030530245.1 Ruminococcus sp. | reverse complement strand
ATTCAGTGTAACCTTGATCATACTTGTAAGTCAGCCTTATTGTCACGGGATTTCCGAGATTCTCGATAAGGTTTGTGGGTGTATTGGGATACTCATCGAGGTTATAGGTCGTTCCCGAAGCAGGTCTGATCTCGACAGTATAAAACAAGCACTTCTCGACCATTACCGGGATATAGAGGTGATAAGCTATTTCACCTGTGGCAGTGGGGTTCTTGAACTGTACGTCAATAAGCGAGAAACGGTATTCATTAGTGTTGTCATAGATGTCTCCAATACTGTATTTACCGCCGCTAAACTGCAATGCAGCTACTTCTCCTGCTGGCGTTTCAAAATTCTTCGTTCTGCTGTTGTACTTCATCTTGCTTACATTTATGCTGTATATTGATGTTTCCGCCGAAGTTTTTCCGTCAAAGGTATATGAAGTATTTGTAAGCAATCGGATATAATCCTTGACAATGGTGTCAACGTTATCTTTATCGTCGATGACAAGTACGGGGAAATTATTGCCTGTATAACCGCTGATATTTGATTTTGCAAGTTCGCGCGTAAACGATGATGTATTATTCTCAAGGACTTTTCCAAGAACCGTTTCATCTTGGATAGTACAACTCTGATACCTTTTTTTGTTTGAGGTGTCACTTTTCTGAGCGAATATCTGACCTGCGGACGAACCACTGTAAGTATAGCCACTCACGCCGTCACCCGTCAGTATCTGCGGTGTTGTGTTTTGATTTCCATCACCGCTGCTGATAGTTACGGACGGGCTTGAGTTGATGTATGGAGCTTTTGCTCCGCCTGTGATGTTGCTTGTGCTATTAATGGTTGAGAAAGCAGCACCCGCCGATGAGCCCTGATAGTCAGCGAAGATGACGTAGCCGCCTTTGCCTAAACCATTAGATGTAGCAGTACCTACCAAATTATCAGGAATCTTACATCCAGTTTTTTCTTCAACATTCTGTCGTGAGAACGCTACAATTTTTATAGGATTATCAGAGTAATTCTTACCTACAATGTATCCTGTTGATGTGGTAAGGGTTGTTGCGGTTGTATGCCCCTTAAATTGTATGTTATCAGCAAGAACATTATAAGCTTCTATGATACTTTTCTGATATCCTGCAATACAGCCCGAATAATCAGATTGTATCGTAACGTCTTTAATTGTGAAATTGTGAAGTATTAATTTTCCTGTATCCAGCCAAGCACAAACTCCACCTGTATCATTGTAGCCATGTATAATATAGCCTTCAACTTTACTGTTTTCAATAGTAATACCATTATTGTTATTACCACCAATGATACCACCGCAGCCACGGTCCTTACCGTCTTTTGTAACTCCGTATATTTCTGCGGGAGTATCAAGGTCACTGATGACATTACAGTTATTGATATAGATATTCGAATTGCCATCTCGATCGCTTCCAAGTAAACCGGCAACACGATGACCATAGAGATTGATATTGTAGATATTACAATTATTGATCTCCATAGAATAGGTATTCCCATTTTTGACGTATGTGCAGCTTCTTCCTACTAAACCTCCTGACGCAACTGTATCACGATTATTATCATTTGTGGTAAAATCATTTTCTACATAACCAATTTTTGAAATGTTTTCTTCATTCTCCGAATAATCTGTTTTTTTCTTGCCCAATGTGATGTTAGAAAGTTTAATTGCATCAACAGCAGCGGTACCTGTAGTTTTATTTGTTGCAAAGCCAATAATTCCACCAACCCCATTATCAAAATCGGTTCTTCCTTTGCCATGATAATAAGATAAAACCTTCGGTGAAGTGATAGTAATACCGCTGACAGCAAGATTACCTTGACTGAAATAACCAATGATTCCTCCAGCGTAGCGTTTAGCAGATACAGTAAATGTATCAGCTGAAACATCGGAAATAATTACCTTTCCGCTTGCGGAATTTGCCATATTCAGATGTCCGAAGAATCCGCCAGCTGATTCAAAGCCGTTGATCTCAAGTCCGTCGATATCTATCTGTTCAACAATGAGATTATCTGTTTCAGAACCAGTGCCGATACAGCCTGCAAGTCCTCCGACATGTAGATTAGATGCACCTATTTTTTCGTAGGTGTATACTGTAACATCGGGCACATCATAGTTTATCTTGCCCGAGATCTTGACATTGCTTATCTTATAGTCTGAATCTGCATTGACCTGCCTAAATTTATCGAACAGTCCCAGACCTCCATTTCCTGTATTAACAGGCACATAATTATCAACGCCCGAGCTGTAATGCTTGACATTGATATTGAGGTTGAGCTCAATGATATTGGTGGGAAATTTGTGTTCTGTATCTTCCGTAGCATAGGTTGCAACACCGTAGCTGCCAATACCGCTGAAGTCATTGAGGTTGAGGGTTCTCGCTGTTACATAACTGTCGCTTGTCTGACCAAATCCAAGCGAGCCTATACCTCTGAAGCCGTCGGGTATCTCCCATTTTGTGTCCGTTCCGCCGAGACTGAGAGTCAATTCATTTCCAGTGCTTGTCAATGTTGAAAGACTTGACTGTGCAGTAGAATCAAGGTAGTTTTCAACGATGTAGGGCATTGATGTTGCCAAAACTGTTGCATAATCGCCTGCCTGCGTTGCAGAGCTTCCTATCTCGTCATAATCAGCCTTATGGAAATGCGTGCCGTAATCGCCGTAATAAGCGACAGTCAGACCGCTCTGAGTGAGCAGCGACAGAATGAACATGGACTGCGCATTCGGCAGTTTTATAGTATCGCTCGTAGTAGCTAGCTTATCAAAGTCGGGGTCAATGTCAGCAATAGAGTAGTTCTTAGTGCCGTTTTTCATCGTCACATTGGCTTCTCGCGCCTTATAATCGTCTGTTGAGCCTGTCGCTGCAACTGTCACTGCATAGCCGTTGAGAACTCTGCCGATTATTGGGTTGATATAAAGGTAGTCATCACCTGTGACAGGAGTAGTCAGACCTGAAAAAGCAGCGTCCGTTATACCTGAACGGGCAGCAGCACTGATGGTACTCATATTTCTGAATATAACGCCGCCATTTCGTACAACGCCGATATATCCGCCCACAGGTACAATTTTGTCACCTGTGATACTTATCTTCTCTGTGCCTCTAAAGCCCGCTGTGACATGGTCAATGATATTGTCTCCGCCAAGAACTTTTCCGATAAGTACGCCATAAGCAGGAGCACTCGCACTTGTAGTGTCAAACGGTCGCTCGTTTGAGGTTATTGATATACCATCTGTAGGGTTCGCAGTGATATTCAGATTCATTATAACACAGCCGTTACTTGAAGAGATAAGCGGGAGTGCAGAATAATTGACAACAGACTTGCTATTACCGTCGATAACGCCGTGGAAAGCATACGCATCGTCGTCAACATTGTTTGAAATACCAGGGAAACTCGTTTTAAGTTCGATATTGCCCATCGCATTCAGCTGATAATACGCACCTGCGAGGTATGTTGCAAGGTCGCTATCGGTGATAGTTACAGGTGTCTCATCAGATGTTGACCATATACTTACCTCACGGGTTGAATTTTTAGTAAAAGATGTGAAAGTATAGTGTTCATTAACATTATTTTCGTCCTTAGTACACCAAGAAATACTTGAAGAAGGAGTAGGAACAAGAGATTTGGGTACAGAAATAGTATAACCTGAAGTTGTATTGTCTATGCCATTAATGATTTTTGCTATTGTTTCAAGATCGTCGCCCTTTGTTATAATATAAGGGTCATTGTATGTGCCACAGCCGCTGAATGCAGCAGAAGCAATATTTACTTTAAGCTCGTGCTTGTTTTCTGTATTGTTTTCGGCAACATAACCGTCATAAACATACTTCTGGTAACTCGAGGAAAATCCTGCATAGCCATTTGTGTCGGTAGCGCTTGAATACTCAGGACGAACGTATTCGTTGCTTCCATCATATTTTAGCTGCTTGCTTACATTTGAGTCGTCCTTGTTTTCAACTGTATCTCTAATTTCCCTGCCATATGTAACATCGCCCAGCTTTGCATTGCTGTTTTCAGTATCGTAGTCCTCACCAAATCCAAAATAGTATGTACCATAAGATGAGTTATCATTGTATTTTAGACTGTTGAGCAGCGTTGAACGGCTAAACAGAGACTTCTTTGTGTAATACACGCTGTCGAGATCGTCAATATTGCCCGCAGCATTACGGCCATCGAGCTTGATACCGCTGAAGCTTATTTTTACGAAGTTCGCATCTGCACCGCCAAGGTCACCTATAAGGCTGCTTGCAATAACATCGTTATCACTATAGACGGAGCTCGTCGTTTCGCCCGAGGTAGTAGTACCCGCAGAAACATTTTTTATCTCAAATGTCGCATTACTGCCTGATTTATTGATAAGCAGCGGAGCGTAGGTCAATGCATCATTAGTACCGTATATCTTGATACCATTGAGCGTCAGAGCGTTGACAGTAACAGTTGCAGGGTTAGTAGAGCTGTCACCCGAAACCGTACCCATAACAAGAGCACCGCAGAGATCGTCGCCTATCTTGCTAACATCACCAGTTAATTTTAGATTATTGGCGGTAAGCGAACCGTTGACATTGAGGAACAGACCGCTATGCATGAGATAATGCTGAGAGTTACGCACCGTACCGAACGACTTGCGCTTTTCGGCAGTAGCGCCCTCAGTCGTATCGAACTCGTTGTTCCACAGCGATATATTGCCTGAAATTGTATACGATTTGCCCGCATCAATATTTATGGGGTAGTAGCTGTAACCACGGAGGTCAATATCCGCATTTGCTGTGCCCGAACTACCGCCTGTGAAATTGCTGCTTATAGAGCTATGAGCATACTGTTCAACGCTCCAGAGCATGAAATCATCAGCCGCAGTTTTACTTGTTTTTCCCTTAATATAGCCAAGATTATAGTAATATCTTGTATTGGGATTGCAGTAATCTGTTGCGTCGCTGTGCTTCGGAGCAAATCCCGACTGATTAGCATAGGTCAAACCTGTATTTGAATCGTCCATTTTCAGAAGAGCGTTGCTTACGGTGTCTATCGAGATAATAGCCTGACCGTTATCGGTTATCTCAGCGTCCTCAAATATACTGTAAGCTGCTATCTCGTCAAAGACATCTACGTCTGCATTAAGACTTGTTGTCGTCAAAGTATTGATTTTATAGCCGCCGTTTTTCAGTTCAAGGTAGATCGCCGCACCGCCTGTACAGCCCTTGTTGATAATACCTCCAAAGGATTTTGCATTAGCTGCTTCTATCGCAGCAGAAGTTATCTTTATACCCTCTTTGTTGGTACCGCCGTTATAAACTATCCAGTGCCCCGTACCCTCGTAGACAAGACCTGCTGTCTCGGTCGCAGAGGTTTTCATGGTAGAAGCAGATGACGCACCGATAGTCACACCCGCTGCGGAGCTGCTGCCGAAATCGACATTAGTCTTATACCAGCCATAGCCGAGCAGACCGCCGCTTGAATTTGTAGCATTGCTTTCTACGGCCAAGCCGTTGACGGATATGTTAGTCAGATTGAGCGTGCTGGAATTATTGCCGTTCTTTATCACGCCGATAAGACCGCCTATCTTCTGGTCAGACTCTCCGCCCTGAGACTTGATTGTACCGCTCACAGTTGCGTTGTTAATGGTAGAGGTGAAGCTGTTTCCTGTGATACAGCCTATCAAGCCGCCGACAACAGCCGAGCTGCCCGATTTGCTGCCGATGATTGAGCCGGTAAACTGGCAGCCAAGTTTATTATTCCATTGATTCAAGTCAACATTTCCGTTAACTTGACCTATCAAGCCACCAACATAAAAATTTGAAGCAGTACCCGAATGATTAATTGTTACATCGGACTTAACATCTTGTATCTTGTCAGAACCATTTGTATACGCTGCTATTGTGCCTACTCTCATATTATCAGCGCAGGCTTCAACATTAATGATACTGTTACTGCTAAATGTCAGGTCTGTATACCTTGAATCATTAGAGTTGATCTTACCATTCATTATGGCAAACAAGCCATTGTATTTATGACGGTAAATCTTTCCACATCCAGTATCATCGGCAGTTACCAATCTCTCGCCGCTCTGTGCGGTTGAATCTTTGACATAGCCGTATGGTTCACCAATAGCGAGAACAATAATGCTTGAATTTCCATTGGTATTCTTTCCTGATTTATACTCTAAATACTTACTAAAATCAGTATTGTTATAACTATTGTCTCGAGTTAAACTCGTAATACCTGTGCCTCTCAAATCTATTGGCGTATTAGCTGTCATTTTAAAAGACATATCGTTGTTTAAAATATTATCACTTTTCCAGCTGGTTCCGCCTTCAAATCTGAGTATGCCAGTTTGTTTTCCATTTTCGTTATGTTGAATATTCAGAGCAATGATTGCAAAATCTGTTGCGTTTGCAATATCTTTATAATTACTTCTCTTCTTTATGGTAACATAATGATTCGTAGTATCCAAAGTAATAACATCGTCCTGAGCAATATTACCACCGAACCTTACAACCTCACCCCAGGAGCCGATATCATCGACCTTCTGTCCTGCGTTGCTGCGATAGAGTTTCCAGCCTGGTTTTGCGAAAACGAAGCCGCAGTTCCTGTAGCCGACTATCTGTCCCGAAGGTTCCTTTACGTTAATTATGCCTGCCGCGCCGCTGAGGTCTGTAGTGTCGCTGAGACAGAGCACGCCATTTGCAAGGCTGCCCACAACGCCCGCGAATATATTATCCTTATTGATACCTGAATAGGAGATAGTGTTGGTGTTTGCGAGTTCGATGAAAGCTTCGTCAGCTTTACCGATAACACCACCAAAGTAACCCGCCACTGCGTTGCTTGAACTAACAAAAACGTCGTCAATCTTGACGTAGGAGCTGATGCTGCCGTTTAAATCAACATTGCCTATAACTCCGCCGTAGTTAGCAACAGTTCCGCCCAATTTACTCGGAGTTATCTCATTTGAATCAGTTCCTGTAACGGTAAGGGATAGCGTCTGTGCGGAAGAATAGTATTTGCCTATAAGTCCGCCATAAGATGCTGCCGCACCGTTGCTGTGGTCTGGAGAAATATCCTCATCGACTGTTATAGTCATATTCTGACCGTTGTTGTATACCACGCCGAAGAGTCCGCCGCACTGTCCTGCGCCGTTGACACTGTATTTTGCATTGCCGCTATCGTTGGGCTTGAGGTCAACAATGCTTGTATCCACATCTTTATTTGCGGATGATGTCTCGTAATAGCCTGCGACTCCGCCTGAGCCGACTTTACCGTTTATTGACTGAACGACAGCATAATCTGAACTGTTATTATCAATTATACCCTTATCGCATTTGCCGACAAGTCCGCCTGCATAGCCGTTAGTTACATTTTCCGCCTTTATCTCCGCGCCTGCTGCCTGTGCGCAGCTGAGTCCGCTTACGAGAATGAGCTTAGAACCTGAAGCCATGCTTCCGACAAGACCGCCCGCGGCTCCCGAGGAGGCAGTAATGCTGAACGAAGCGTCCGCATTGTCACCCGAGCAGGTAACAGAATCGACCGTAAGCTCTGCGCTGGCACCCATTGTACCACATATCAGACCAGCATCTCCGTTGGAGTTGGAGGTGATGTTTGCGGTTTTGTCGGAGTTATTCTGATCTTTTCCCTTATTGTTCAAAACAACGGATTCTATTTCGACCTTTGCCCCTTCGTCCATTTGACCGATAAAGCCTGCAAAGTCGTAAACGGAATTGTCTTTAGAGAATTTATCATATATAAAATTCCATTTTACAGGATCGCCGCTTGATCTTGAATAAATAACGTGTTCAGCAAACAGGGGTGCCTTGGTACCTTCTGAAGGACGCGTAAATTCCATCGCTGAACCGCCGGTGTATGTGACCTTGATCTCAACGTCATCGGTAACGTAGGTGAATAGTGGCCTTGAAATATTGAATTTTATGGGATCTTGTATGATTATTTCACCGTTAAAAGCCTCATCTGAACTAGCTCCCATAGAAGTTGCAATATTAATCTCATTATTACTTGACGAACCGTCAGTTATAGCAAATATTAGCTTATCATTTTTGTTTGATGCTCCATAGCTTGCAGCATAGTTTCTGAATTCAGTAATGGTGTTGAATTCTCGTGTAGCACCTGTACCCACTGCAAAAGCTGACATTTTAGTGCCTAAAATCCCGTAGAATTCTGCGATATATGTCATTGGCAAAGAGCTTGTAACAACTGCCGCTGCTGTCAGAATGCTGACAAAACGCTTTTTTAGTCTGCCTTTACCGAGCAATATTCTTTTTTTATTCATTTATCATCAACTCCTGACGATTCCGCTGGTTTGAAAAAGCTATTCAAAATGCACGAAAAGACAAGGTTTATTCGTTGCCTCCAGCGGGAGCTTGAGTAACGACTTCAAATTCTACCCAACGGTTAGTTGTATCCTTCGGATTAAGATTGGACCATGACGGGGAAGAGCCATTTTCCTTATACATCTGTATGTCATAGCTGTTTATGTCTGACTGAACGGGTATATCAACCGTTTTCCAGCCAGTACGTCCCGAATATTCCTCTTCTCTTAAATTGTTATACGCCAAAAAAACTGGGCTGATCCTTAATTGCGTCGAATCATAGCTGAACTTGAGTGATGTACCGCCATTGCCTGTGATAATGTAATTGAAAGCGTCATAATTATCTATGCTGACAGCTTGATTATCGGCAAGTGTACAAGTCCACCCCTCATTGTCATCATCGTCCTGATCTGATGCCACGCCTATCGTAGCTGTCAGCTTCTCGGCGGAATCTGTAGGTGTAGCCTCCAGAGTTACGCAATAATCGGAATCAAGCGGTACATTGAATGTTACTGTATATGTATCGACCTGACGCACACTATCTGACATAGTATATGCTCCTACAGTAGCGCTGATAGTATCGCCGCTTAAAGTTGTTATATTAGTACCATCACTTATTGAAATGCTGTAATGTCTTGTATTCCATTCTTCAGCCGCCCAGCTTGCAGCAGCGTCTTCATCGCCCTCCCTGGGGAGTTCATATTCAGCAGTTGACTTATGTGCAAGAGTTGCAGCCAGAGTATATGATACTCCTCCCTCATGCAGTTTGTTAGGGTCAGAGATATTATAGTTTCTGAGATATACAACAATTTGTTTAGTATCGTCTTCATTGAAGCGGACATCCTTGTGATATGATGTGCTCATAAGGTAATTTGAAGTAAATAATGCCGTGGTTTGCTTTGAAGCGACAAAGACTCGCTTCATTCTTGTGTTTGCCTCCTCATATTCAGCATAGCACACGATCGATACTAAAAT
Source organism: Ruminococcus sp. (assembly GCA_030530245.1). Taxonomy (GTDB): domain Bacteria; phylum Bacillota; class Clostridia; order Oscillospirales; family Ruminococcaceae; genus Ruminococcus. The sequence continues at coordinate 5,866 of JAUMVH010000001.1, read as the reverse complement.
GAATACTGCAGTGATGAGCCATGCAAGTATCCAGTTAGCTTTCAGTGCTTTCAAAAACTTCTTAAAGCTCATACTGCTCTCCTTTCATTTTTGATATGTCAGCTTGTTGCCTTTACAGTTATATAAACTATGTCTGTTTCCTTTGATTTGTTATTCAGAGTATCATCCCATTTAACGCGCAGAATAAAATGTCTGCTGAACGGCTTTTTGTTGTTTGCATTGTTTCCGCCCGAATTTGAGGTGAACGCGTCAAGTCCTGTTATCTGAGCATAAACAGGTTTAGCGTGATCGTCCATATTGCTGTATGAACCGTATGATTCATCGAGGTAAGCGTTGTTTGCTGTCCGCCCATTATCGCTTAAATTCAAGTAAGAAATCGGGTATTTCCCGTTTGTGGTACCCGAAAGGCTTGAATTGATTTTGTAATAGAGGATCGCAGGCTCATCGTCATCATCTTCAGGCGCTGTAACATCAGTGTGGTATTCTGCATCTTTAAGCTCGTTCTCAATTATATCGCCTACCACTGAATTACCCTTGACCCCAACTGCAACAAAGTCCGGTTCTTCACCCGCTTCAGGAAAAACCATTTCCGAATCTGTTTTTTCATCAGCCGCATACAGCTCATACGTGAATGGATTGTTGGTCGTATATGCTATCTGTATCATAAACTGGCTGATAGAATCGCCTGTCACGCAAATTGCATAATCCTTGTGGTCTATCTTCGCCTGCACCGAAGGATCATCAGTAGCCATAATAGGGTTGAGATAAGAGTCTACCTTACCCTCGTCCGTATCTATACCCGTGACTTCAAGAAATTTGCTGTCCTGTCTGTGTGCAGCTGTAAGGTACAGCACATTCGGCGATTCAACTCTTTGCAGCTTTACTATCTGCCGCTGGTTGCTGAACCAAGCCAATGTAGGTACATAAGCTATCGTCGTACAAGTGACGAGCACGGCAGCAACAAATCTTATTTTATTTTTAGTTGGAGTATTCTTAAAACGTTCTTTTAGTTTGCTCATGCTCTCACTTCCTTTCATATCAGGCTGAAGCCGTCAGGACGACAAGACAGTATCTAACATTTTTACCGATCTCCTGATCCACAGTGTTATAGCCCGCGCTGAGATTTGCATATTCAGTATTGTAATCCGTGCCTTCGGTTCTGTTCGATTGCAAAGAAGAAAACGCCGCAGAATAATCAACATTCGCTGTTGAGGTCGGTGGCTTGAACATAGTGCCGATATTGTTTGTGATAAAGCTATAAATTGCTGTTTTGTCAGTATTGTAGTCGCTGCGGTCTTTATCAAGGACAGGAATGCCGCCCTGAGTGTACACTGAATCTTCGGTTGAATCTGTCAGCACGAGCTGTCCGAATGTACGAGGCCAGATCCAGTAGATATCAGTTTCACCGTTTGAATCGAGAGTAAGTTGAAAATCTGATGGATTGCTGATGAAACTGTAGTATCTGTCCTTTACGCTGTCGTATCCCTTGAAAAAGAGGATATGTGTGTTCAGGTAATCGGCTGCTGTGATATTATTGCCTGTTCCCCTTGCTATGAAGCTCATACTTGTCGGTGTCTCGACCGTGGTGCCATTATTGTTTTCCACGGTCATAACCGCTGAATAAGCCCGCAGCTCGATGTTGTAATCAGGTACGATTCCGCCTTCAGCGTCGACCTTGAAATGCAATATACCGTGTGAACCCGGTCTCAGGCTTTTATCTTCGTCCGAGAGGCTCCAGCGAACATTAGGATTACTCGAGCTCGTGGAATTACCAGTGTTCACTCCGTACTGCCCTAATAGGCTGCTGAAAGTATTGTAGAGTGAAGAGTATCCGATCGTATCCTGATCGGTACGTGTGACCTGAAGCTCAAAGCTTTGGTTATCGACCGCGACCCCCATCCCCCCCGCGCTAACGTTATCATTCATCGCGAACCACGCAACTGTCATTAACATGAAACGAATGACGAGCCATTTTACCACGATATATCGCCATTTTATAGCAACTTCAAGCCAATAATTATAATCTAAAAACTATAGATGACCGCTTTTCACTGACTTCATTATATACTACTCTTTCAACACCTATATATCTATCTTTCGGATAACGATATTGAACGTTCAGAGTTCCGATATTGTTTCCTATGCTCCGCCATTTTGATTTGTTGTAAACTCCATGCCATTTAGTCCTCTAAAATCCGCCTTAAAGCCGAAATACAGCATTGACATTTTACCGCTCGTATGATATAATTAGTATAGGAAAGAAGGAGATGATACCAATGGCTACTGTTCCTACAAGTCTTGCCAACAGCATTGATACTTCCGATACCCGTGCCAAGCTCGATGCAGTTGCTAAGAAGCTGATAAAACATCGTATCATACTCGCCGAGATACTGAAAGAATGTGTCGAGGAATTTGAGGGATACGATATTAAATATATTGAGAAAAACTGTTTTGCCGGTGAGGTTCAGGTGAACGAGGTATCTGTTGACCAGGACGTACC
>JAUMVH010000001.1:0-3356 GCA_030530245.1 Ruminococcus sp. | reverse complement strand
ATTCGGCTATTGTTGGCTCTGATACCGAGGACAATTCCGATAGTGAGGGCTTAGTTCGATATGATCTGGTTTTTGATGCCATAATCCCTAAAACGAGCAAGGTTGTTCGACTTGTCATCAACATTGAAATACAGGTCGATACAAAGATGTCATATGCTATCGTGACAAGAGGTGTCTACTACGCTGCACGGCTGATCTCACGTCAGAAAGGAACGGTCTTTGAGCGCTCCGATTATGACAAAATACAGAAGGTATATACCATATGGATATGTCCCAGCCCAAGCGGTGATAATTCCAACTCTATCGTGGAGTATGGTCTGAAACCGACAAAGACTATCGGTCAGGTCAATGAACCTGTTGAGAACTATGACAAAATGAAGATCATTATCATATCCTTGAATGATAAGGGTATGGAAGGTGATAATAGTATCATACGTCTTTTGAGCACGCTTCTGTCCACAACAGAGAGCGTCGAAAAGAGAAAGCAGATACTTGAAAGCGAATTCAATATCCCCATGACAAAGGAAATCGAGGAGGAGGTGCTTGAAATGTGTAATCTCGGTATGGCTGTTGAATTAAAGGGTGTAAAGCAAGGTAAGGAGCAGTCACTGCTTGAAAGCATAAGAAATCTTATGAAAAATCTAAAATTATCCGCAGAGCAAGCTATGGATGCATTAGGAATTCCTAAAGACGATCAAGCACATTATGCCGCTATGCTCGGTTCTAACAACTAAACATTATGCCCACCAAGTCTTTAATGGCTCGGTGGGCATTTTATTTATCTGTCAACTTCCACATTCATCTCAAAACCGCTCTTGAAGATGATCTGCACCTCGGCCTTTGACAGCACCCTGATACACTCGATGACTTTTCTTACGGTCACGTCATCATATTCGGTCATTTGAAATTTTGCCTTTTGAAGCTCCTCAAATGCGGACATCAGATGATAGCGTTTTTCATCACTGAGCTTTGAACGGCTCTTTCTGTCTGCAATCTGCTCTTTCAGGAATTTTTCTTCATTGATGAGATCCTGAAACTCCTTATCAAGCGAATCCTCATCTACCGATCCGCTTGTAATAAGATGAACAAGACCGTTTCGGGCTTTTGATATTTCATTAAGACGCATCTTCATTTTTTCTATCTCTGAAGCTGCTATGTCCTTGTCTGTCATGACCATCATCAGATTCCGCTTCATTTCCTCCAACATCTTCTCACCATCTGCATATACCCTGTTGAGTGCATCGACAATAGCAGTCTGGAGCTTTTCTTCATTTATAGACGGAGAATTCTTACAGTACTTACTGCCGTGGTCGAGCCTGCTGATGCACCTCCATACGATGAGCTTATGTCCGTGAGAAGTCCATGTGACACGGCGATATGCTGTGCCGCACTCTCCGCAGATAAGTATATCGCTGAGAGCATACTTGCTTGCGTAATGCCCCTGCTCTGTCTCGCTCTTGTCGCTTCTTTTTCTAATCGAGCCACGCCTTGCAAGCTCCTGCTGAACACGGTTATAAGTATCACGTTCAATGATAGCAGGGTGGCAGTCATACACGATATACTTGTCTTTTTCGCCGTTGTTCTTCACCTGTTTATGCAGAATACAGTCCACCGTATAAGTTTTCTGCAAGACCGCATCACCGGCATATTTTTCATTTTTGAGTATGCCGTAAACCGTGACCGCTGTCCAGTCCGTTGTGCCATTCCATTTCTTGATACTCTCATCACGGAGTCTTCTTGCGATACGTTTCAGGCTGAGACCGTCAAGATACAGCTTGTAAATATACCTGACTGTTTCTGCTTCTTCCTCCACAATAATGGGTTTGCCGTCCTCTCCTCTGCGGAATCCCAGCATCTTATCAAGGGAATATTTGACCTTACCTTCTTTGAATGATTTCTCCACACCCCATGTGACATTCTTGCTGATACTCTCGCTTTCAGCCTGAGCAAATGAGCCGTACAGCGATATGATAAACTCGCTGTTCATCGTCATGGTGTTGATATTCTCCTTTTCAAACATTACACCGATGCCGAGCAGTTTTAGCTCACGGATATATTCCAGACAATCTACAGTATTTCGGGCAAAACGGCTGATAGACTTACATAATACAAGGTCTATCTTCTTCTGCTTGCACCTGCGTATCATCTTATTGAATTCCTTGCGGTTCTTGGTCTGTGTGCCGCTGATGCCCTCATCTGCGAATATGCCTGCAAGTGTCCATTCGGGATTGGAGTTGATAAGCTCGGTGTAATATGCGATCTGCACCTGATAACTGTTCTGCTGTTCCTCGTGGTCGGTAGATACCCTACAGTAAGCAGCTACCCTTATCTGCTTGTATTTTCTCTCCTTGACTTCGGCAGGTGTCAGCGCAGGTATCACGGTCACATTTTTTGCGGTCGGTATATTACTCATCTGCGTCATTCTCCTTATAGGTAATACGTTTGCCGTTTTTGAATATAACAGATATTTTCTTATCGGCACTGACGACGATCCTGTCAGCTATCTGCTGTAACAACTCTGTATTAACCGTATCAGACGGCTCGTATTTTTTCACTGTTGCTTTTAACTCCGCTGTGATGTAAGGTGTCATATCAAATGTACAGCAGCTATACCGTTCCGCTGCAAGGGCAAATATCTCGGCTGTTATTTTCTCAGCATCGACAGGCTGAGTTTCAAGCATTTCGGTGATCTTATGCTCATGTTCTTCTACGCTGTCATTCGGCTCATATTCCGTAAGCTTTGCTCTGACATTCAACGATTTCGGATTCTTAACAACGTTGTTCAGAATGGTGCTGACCGCATTTTTATACATATCCTCGGTGATAACAGGCACTCGGTTCACACAGCCTTTGGTCGCACAGCACCAGCGAGGAACACCGAAACCCGAGTAGTTATGCCCCATGTGCGTATCGCAGACCTCACAAAACGACATTCTCTTTATCAGTCTATGTTCCGCAGCTGCTTTATCATCTCTCTTTCTACGCATTTTACTTCGAGCCTGCTGATAAGTTTCTTCCGTAATGACAGGCGGAAGTCCGTCCGCACCAAAATAGCGTTCATTCCGCAGTATTGTCATCACTTTGTCCTCGGCTTTAGCCAAGCTGTCAGAAAAGTAAGGTATCTTCTCCGCATACAGTGCCGCACCGATCTTCGGGCTTGTAACTCCGTTTATTCTATCCTCAAATATCCGTCTAACGAGCTTTGCATCTTCCTCCACAATATGTACCTCACCGTTTTCAAACTTATATCCGAACGGAAATTTAATGCCCCTCATATGTTTCTATCCTCTCCACTAATTCCAGACCGTCAAGCAGCTGAAAGTGTATCGTCCTGTCCTCGCAAATTATAATTTTCT
>JAUMVH010000126.1 GCA_030530245.1 Ruminococcus sp. | reverse complement strand
GCTCATAACGAACTTGAAAATTAACGACAAGAGCAACGCGGCGGACTGGTCTGTTCAGAGCGGAATGCGCGCAGGAGCGGCTGTCTACGGCGACCGCGACATTACAGCGGTAAGCGTCCCAAGCAACCTCGCGAATGCGGAGATGATACGCACAGCCTGCGACTCAAAGCTGTACCGCGGCGACCTCGGCTCGTTCACAGCGGGCGCGGATATGACGGCGTATGTGGCAGTTGATACACGCGTCAGCGGCGGTCTCGACTGGCTGAAGGCGTGGAAGCGCGGCGGCGTTTCCGTGACCACCTCCAACGACGTTGAGCTCGAGCTGTTCAAGCTCGACGTGAAGAGCGGCGAGACCGTAGTTCTCGGCACAAACGGCGGAAGCAACGAGTCCGCGAACTACCTCGCGTTCGCAGTTCCGCAGGAGAAGGTCATCAAGGGCGACGTCAACTCCGACGGCACAGTCGACGCCTTCGACGTCATTCTCGCAAGGAAGGGAATCGCCGCAGGATTTACGGATTCGCGCGCTTTCAGTGCCGCTGATACCGACGACAACGAGGAGTTCAAGGTGAACGACCTCGTGCAGTTACAGAGCTTCGTCCTCGGCAGGGACAAGAAATTCGACAACGCCTCCATATCCAAGCCTCAGCCCAAGCAGGTCGCTGAGGAGGCAGCGGTATCCTCGCCGCAGGAATATATGGCAGAGGTCGGCGCGAAGATACTCAACAGCGAGCCCGCAGGCGCTACCGCCGAGAACGCGGGCACGCAGTACGGCACATATAAGAAGGAGACTATCTACTCCGACGTGTGCAAGCGCAACAAGAGCTTCAACGTGCTCATTCCCGCAGGCTACGATACGAATAAGAAGTATCCCGTGCTCTACATTATGCACGGCTACTGGGGCAACGAGGACGCGCTCCTCGACAAGGGCGACGCTTCTCTCCGTCTGAGGCAGATAATAGGCAATGCCATCGCTTCGGGCGAGGCGGAGGATATGATAGTCGTATTCCCCGACATCTACGCAAGTGCGACGCAGGATAAGTGCGACGGTCTCAATGACAAGAACAACGCCGCGTATGACAACTTCATCAACCTCCTCACCAAGGAGATAATGCCGTATATGGAGAAGAACTACTCCATAGCCACAGGCAGGGAGAATACCGCGATAACAGGCTTTTCGATGGGCGGACGCGAGTCGCTGTACATAGGGCTCACACGTCCCGACCTGTTCGGCTATATCGGCGCGATGTGTCCCGCTCCGGGAGTACCGCTGAGCAATGACAAGTTCAGATTCGGCGACGTAGAGCCGTACCTTTTCCTCGTGAGTGCGGGCTCGAACGACGGGCTTATCCACGAGATACCCGCGGGCTACCACAACACCCTCACTCAGAACGGTACGACCCACATATGGCACTACGTAAACGGCGGCGACCACGGCGGAAAAACTATCCGTCCGCACGTCTACAACTTCGTGAGATACATCTTCAAGGCGGACAAGTAAGGAGGGATAGGAATGAAGAAAAAGGTATTGATATCGGCTGTTATAGCGGCGGCAGCAGGTCTTGCGGCGGCCCCGATGACGGCTTCTGCCGAGAACCCTGTCGTTCAGACGATATACACCGCTGACGGCGCTCCCATGGTATACAACGACACGTTTTACCTGTTCACGGGGCACGACGAGGACAACGCCGACTATTTCACGATGAACGAGTGGCGGTGCTACTCGTCGACGGATATGAAAAACTGGACAGACCACGGAGTGCCGCTCACGTACAAGACATTCTCGTGGTCTACGGGCGAGGCGTGGGCTTCGCAGTGTATCGAGCGCGACGGCAAGTTCTACTTCTACGTCACGGTCACGGCTAAGTCGGGCGGACGCGCTATAGGCGTCGCGGTCGCCGACAGTCCCGAGGGACCGTATACCGACCCCATCGGCAAGCCGCTCGCTGGTCCCAACTGGAGCTACATCGACCCCACCGTGTTCATCGACGACGACGGTCAGGCATACCTCTACTGGGGCAATCCCAAGCTGTGGATGGTAAAGCTCAATAAGGACATGATATCCTATGAGGGCAAGGAGGTCGAGGTCAGCACGGGCGCTCCCAAGTATACCGAAGCTCCCTATCTCTACAAGCACGGCGACTGGTACTATATGGTCTACGCGGCGGACGGAGTTCCCGAGAATATCGCGTATTCGATGAGCAAGAGCCCGACAGGTCCGTGGGAGTACAAGGGCATCATAATGCCGCAGGGCGGAAACAGCTTCACGAATCACCCGAGTATCATCGACTACAAGGGCAGGTCGTACTTCACCTACCACACGGGCACTCTGCCCAAGGGCGGCGGCTTCCAGCGCTCGATGTGCATTGAGGAGTTCAAGTACAATTCCGACGGTACGATAAATCAGATCCTCCGCACGGACACAGGCTGTCCGCAGATAGAGGCGCTCGACCCGTACAAGCGCGTCGAGGCTGAGACAATATGCTGGGAGAGCGGCGTCGAGACCGAGAATTGCAGTGAAGGCGGCATGAACGTCTGCGACATAAACAGCGGCGAGTATATCAAGGTCGGCGGAGTCGATCTCGGCGACGGAGCCGAGACCTTCGCGGTGTCGGCTTCCTCGGCGGGAAGCGGCGGAAAGCTCGAGATACGCCTTGACAAGAAGGACGGCGCAGTCATAGGCACCTGCGACATTTCGGGCACAGGCGGCTGGCAGAGCTGGAAGGAGTTCACCTGCGATGTAAGCGGAGCCGAGGGAGTTCACGACATTTACTTCACCTTCTCGGGCGGAAGCGGCGCGCTGTTTAATATGGACTGGTGGCAGTTCCGTAAGTCGGACACTCCCGCACAGACAGCGAGCGACAGGCTCATTACAGGGCTTAGTGTCAAGGACATCGAAAATGCGGCAGACTGGTCGGCGCAGAAGAATTTCAAGACAGGCGTGAACGCCTACGGTGACCGTGATATCACGGTAACAAGCGCTCCCAAGAGCCTCACGGGCGCGGAGTATATCCGCACAGCCTGCGATTCCAAGCTGTACACAGGCGACCTCGCCACGTTCAAGGCAGGCGCGGACGCGACGGTCTACGTTGCGGTCGACAGCAGAGTCGACGGCAGGCTTGATTGGCTCGGCTCATGGAAAAAGACGGGCGATGCCGTCTACACCTCCAACGACGTGAAGCTCGAGCTCTACAGAAAGGATGTCGCCGCAGGGGACACAATGACTCTCGGAACCAACGGCGGCGAGAGCGAGTCCGCGAACTATATGGTATTCGCACTTCCTCCGCAGGCAGAAAGAATAAAGGGCGATATCAACTCCGACGGACGTATCGACAGCTTTGACGTTATCCTCGCGCGTCAGCTCCTCGTGAGCGGAAAGTACGACGAGCTTGCGGACGTTGACGAGAGCGGCGAGTTCACAGTCGCGGACGCGGTGCTCATACAGGAGTTCGTACTCGGCAAGATAAAGGAATTCCCCGTTGCTGAGAAGCCCGCTCCCGTGACAAAGCCTACGACGGTGGCAAATCCGATGATATGGGCTGACGTGCCCGATATGGACTACCTCCGCGTCGGCGACACGTACTATATGATAAGCACCACGATGTTCTTCAATCCGGGCGCTCCCATTATGAAGTCGAAGGATCTTGTTTCGTGGGAGATATGCAACTATGTATACGATACCCTCGAGAACAACGACACCACGAACCTGCTGAACGGCAAAAGCTGTTACGGCAACGGTCAGTGGGCGGCGAGCCTGAAATACAAGAACGGCAAGTACATCGTGTTCTTCGCGAGCAATGACCAGGGCAAGTCCTACATCTTCCAGACCGACGACATTGAAAACGGCACGTGGACGAAATACACGCTGAGCGGCGTATATCACGACGCGTCGCTCTTCTTCGACGATGACGGCAGGAACTACCTCATCTACGGAAGCGGCACTATCAGCATAAAACAGCTCAACAGCGCAGTCACGGGCTTCGAGCCCAACGGCGTATCGAAGGTGCTGATGAAGGGGCAGTGGTCGGGACTGTGCGAGGGCTCGCACTTCTACAAGATAGACGGCTACTACTACAACTTCGTCATCGGCAACTGGCCGCGCTCGGAGTACGTTTTCCGCAGCAAGGACCTCCTCGGCAATTACGACTACAAGCAGGTCATGTCCGCAGGCGTAGGCACCTACGGCGCGGGCTGTGCGCAGGGCGGACTCATCGACACTGCCGACGGCAAGTGGTACAGCATAATGTTCCAGGACCACGGCGCAGTCGGACGCATACCCAGTCTCATACCCGTTTCGTGGCAGGACCACTGGCCCGTATTCGGCGTAAACGGCAAGGTGCCCACGACGCTCACCATTGACACGGACTACACTGACGCAAGCCTCGCGGTAAGCGACGAGTTCGGCTACACGGACAAGTCGGATATGCCGCTCGAATGGCAGTGGAACCACAATCCCGATAATACGAAGTGGTCGCTCACCGAGCGTGAGGGCTGGCTGAGGCTCAAAACAGGGGCAGTCGCCAAGGACCTGCTCACGGCTCGCAACTCGCTGACTCAGCGCACTGAGGGTCCTGCCTGCGTAAGCGAGGTCAAGATGGACGTCGCGAATATGAAGACGGGTGACTACGCAGGAATAGCAGCATTTCAGGAGGTATACGGACAGGTGGGCGTCTACGTTGACGGAAGCGGCAATAAGAAGCTGTTTATGGCTGTGAACGGCGACGGCAACAAGCAGGGTATCGGCTGCAGCGGCGGCGTTACCAAGATAGTCGAGGAGGTGCCGCTCACCTCCGATACGGTCTACTTCAGGATAGACTACCTGTTCTCCACCTTCGACGGCAATACATACAGCTCGTCGAATGACATAGACAAGGCGAATTTCTATTACTCCTACGACGGCGTGAACTGGAAAAAGATAGGCAGCGAGCTGAAAATGCAGTACAAGCTCACGCTGTTCACGGGCTACCGCACGGCTATATTCAACTACGCGACCAAGGCTTCGGGCGGTTATGTCGACGTGGACTGGTACCACTACAGCAGGACGGAGTATCAGCCCGCACTCAGATGAACAAAGCGGAAAAAGACAGATATAGGGAAGGGCGAATTTTATGATAAAGAAAATGGCGAGCATAGTCCTTTCAGCCGCGCTCCTCATACCGCCGCAGGCATTCCCGCTTGCGGCAGTCAGAGCGGCTGACAGCGGCACAATGCGGGACATCACGACGTTTGACATCGTGCAGGAAATGGGCATAGGCATAAACCTCGGCAACACCTTCGAGTCCGCGGGCGACTGGATAGCGCAGTACGGCGACGGCTCGGTGAATTCCTACGAAACGGCGTGGGGAAGTCCGACCATAACCAAGGATATCATCAAAGGCTATGCGGACGAGGGCTTCGGCGTGCTGAGAGTGCCCGTGGCGTGGTCGAATCTGATGTCGAACGACGGAAAATACACTATCAGCAAGGAATACAAGGCACGTGTACGGCAGGTCATCGACTGGGCGCTGGACGAGGATATGTACGTTATAATGAACCTCCACTGGGACGGCGGCTGGCTGGAAAACCTGCCGAACGACCACGACAACTGCATGAAGAAGTACACCGCGATATGGACTCAGCTCTGTGATGAGTTCAAGGGTTACGGCGACAAGCTGATGTTCGAGGCTCAGAACGAGGAGCTCTACTGGCAGAACGTATGGAACCAGTGGGGCGGCACGAACGGCAAGGACAAGGCATACGGCTACTGCAACGAGGTGAATCAGGCATTCGTCGACATCGTAAGGAAGTCGGGCGGCAACAACTCCAAGCGCCACCTCCTCATTTCGGGCTATAACACCGACGTGAAGCTCACCTGCGACCCGATGTTCAAAATGCCGAGCGACCCAGCGGGACGCTGTGCTGTATCGGTGCACTACTATATCCCCTCGACCTTCGCTATACTCGAAGAGGACGCGGACTGGGGCAAGTGCTCGCGGACGTGGGGAAGCGACGCTGATATGGCGGAGCTCAGTGGCAATATGGACCTGCTGAAAGCAACCTTCGTCGACAAGGGCGTGCCCGTGATAATCGGAGAATACGGCTGTCCGACAAAGAACAAGGACTCGGCTTCGGTGACGAAGTACCTGTCATCTGTCTGCGAGCAGGCGGTCAAGCGCGGCGGTATCTGCCCAGTGCTGTGGGACATCACAAACCTCCACTACGACCGCGTCACCTGCAAGATAAAGGACAGACAGCTGAAAGCGAACTTTGACAATATCCGCAGCATCTACTGCAAGGCGAAAACGCCTCAGACAACAACTCAGCCTGCACAGACGACTCAGCTTGTGCAGACAGCACTCGGCGGTACACTGATAAAGTCGCTCATTGTCAATGACAGCGAAAACGCGTCTGACTGGTCGGTGCAGAGCGGACTGAAGGTAGGCGACAGAGTCTACGGCGACCGCGACATTACCGTTTCAGATATGCCCGCGGAGCTCACGGGTGCGGAGGTCATACGCACCGCCTGCGACTCCAAGATGTATACGGGTCAGCTCGCTTCATTCACGGCAGGCGAGGACATCGCAGTATATGCCGCAGTCGATTCGCGCGTAAACAGCAGGCTCGACTGGCTCAAGAGCTGGACTGATACGGGCGCGGCTGTCACGACCTCCAACGATGTACAGCTTGAGCTGTTCAGAAAGACGGCGAAGTCGGGAGAGAGCGTCGAGCTCGGTACCAACGGCGGCGAGGGCGAGTCCGCGAACTTTATCGTATTCGCGCTCCCGCTCGCGGCTGACAAGCCCGTGACAACTTCTCCTGCGTGCGGCAATGTGTGGGGCGACTCCAACTGCGACGGCAAGGTCACGGTAGCGGACGCGGTCGCTATCCTCCAATTCATCAGCAACTCCGACAGATACTCCCTCACAGACAACGGCAGATATAATGCCGACGTATACAACAACGGCGACGGTATCACTGCACGCGACGCTCTGTCCATACAGATGTTCGACGCGAATATGCTCCCGTCGCTCCCCGAATCCTACAGCAGTACCCCTGCAGCTACAATGACTACGACAACTATACCGACGACTACCACAACGGTCACAACGACCACGACAACGGCTCCCAAGAGCTCATTCAACTATAACGCGAACCTGCAATACAAGAAGGCTCCCGACTCGTACCGCAGGGACTGTGCACAGCAGGGCAAGGTCGAGAAGGTGACCTACAAGACTACGGTATACAGCAAAAATCTCGACAAGTCCGCCTATGTGTACCTGCCCTACGGCTACGACCCGAACAAGCAGTACAACATCATGTATATGATGCACGGCGGCGGCGGTAACGAGAGCTCGATCTTCATCGAGAGCACTGTTATGAAGAAGTATCTCGACAGCATGATAATGAACGGTGACATCGAGCCGATGATAGTCGTGACTCCTACTTTCAACAACGCGGCAGGCTCCGATATGACGGCTAACGCCAAGAATTTCTGGAACGAGCTTGCCAAGGACGTTGTTCCCGCGGTCGAGAGCAAGTACAGCACCTACGCAAAGTCAACTTCTCCTGCGGACTTGAAAGCGAGCCGCGGTCACAGAGCGTTCAGCGGCTTCTCGATGGGCTCGCTTACAACGTGGTACGTCTTCCTCAACGACCTCGACTACTTCGAGTATTGTATGCCGCTCTCGGGCGACTGCTGGGCTGGCAATACCGCAGATCAGAAGGCTCAGGCAGTTGCGGACGCGGCAAAGAAGTCGGGTTACGCAAAGAATGAGTACTTCCTGATGTGTGCGACAGGCACCAAGGATATCGCGTACGGAGCAATGAACGACCAGATAAACTCAATGAAAAAGCTGACAGATACGTTCACATACACCTCCGACTTCTCGAAGGGCAACCTCTACTTCCTGCTCTGCGACGGAGGCTCCCACTGGTGGGACGGCTACATCGTCGATTACATCTACGACGCTATGCCGTACCTCTTTCATGAATAAAGACATCTCCAATTTCCCCTTGAATTAAGGTCGTTATGGAACGCCCTGAACTCCTGACATAAGAAAAGCCGCTGTTTTATTCAGCGGCTTTTCATTTTATGACA
>JAUMVH010000125.1 GCA_030530245.1 Ruminococcus sp. | reverse complement strand
CACGGTCTTATGCACAAGAACAAGGCTGCAAGAAAGAAGTCTCAGCTCGCTAAGAAGCTCAACGCTGCTGACTAAGCCTTATACAATATATAAAAACACCCCTGTGTATCTCACAACACAGGGGATTTTTTTATTCTTGATTGTTTCGTATTTCTATGAGAAAGCGCGCGATTTCTCCAAGCGCAAAGAAAATCATTCCAGAAACAAATGACGAATAAACTATTGCCACCGAATACCATATCGAATAGTCATAGAAGAAAAGCAAAATTGCAGCAAGGAGAATTCCCGCTCCCCATGTAATGTAGGCAATGAACTTCATTATGTCAGCGACTTGGTCGATACTTCGCCTCGAATTCAAAGAATGCGGCTGATAAGCTTCGCTCAGACTTATCATAGTGGTGCATTTGGGACAAATAATTGTTTCGTTTGATACTTTTTTTGCTTCTGAATCCATAAAAACGAATCCACAATGCGGGCAGGTCATATTATCACCTCTAATTTCGTTTATTAGGACAATCTGTCCATAATAATTATAGGACTATTTGTCCTATTTGTCAAGCATTTATACCGCCTGACTTATAATAATATCAGGGGTGATAGAAAATGTTTGCAAGGATAAGGAATCTCCGCGAGGATAACGATATGACGCAGAAGCAGGTCGCGGAATATCTCTTCTGCGACCAGTCACTCTATTCAAAATATGAGCGCGGACAGCGAGAAGTCCCCGTCGCGATAATCATAAAGCTCGCCGCCCTTTACGGTACGAGCACCGACTATATTCTCGGCCTGACCGACAACAAACAGCCATATGAAAAATAAACCTCTGCACAATGGGCGTGCAGAGGTTTTTCTTGTAGTGGCGCCCCTTGGGCGTCCGCAAAACATCGAACATCTCGCCGCCCCCATTTGTAGGGGCGGACCCACGTGTCCGCCCGTCGTTTGGCGGTGGTCGTTTTGATTTGGCACGGACGCCCGAAGGGCGCCCCTACAAGCGGAAACGGCGGTTTGTCGGCATACGGGCGGGACGCCGAGGCGGCGTCCCCTACAGAAAATCCCCTCGCCGAAGCAAGGGGATATTTTCACATATTATTGCGGTTCTCGAGCGCCTTGTAGAGCGTTACCTCGTCCGCGTATTCGAGTATGCCGCCGACGGGCAGTCCGAACGCAAGACGCGAAACCTTCACTCCGAGCGGCTTGAGCAGCCCCGCCACGTACAGTGCCGTAGCGTCGCCCTCGACCGTGGGATTGGTCGCCATGATGACCTCCTCCACGCCGCCCTTGGCGATACGAGCGAGGAGCTCCTTGATACGGAGCTTGTCGGGCGTGATGCCGTCCATAGGCGAGAGCAGCCCGTGCAGCACGTGGTACACGCCGTTGTACTCGCGGGTGCGCTCGAAGGCAGTGACGTCCTTGGGTCCCTCGACCACGCATATCACGCTCCTGTCGCGCTCATCGTCGTCGCATATGGGACATATCTCGCGCTCCGTGAGGTTCTGGCAGATATCGCAGCAGCGCACGTTCTTCTTCGCGTCGAGCAGAGCCTGCGCGAACTCCTCCACCGCGCCTTCGTCCATGGACATCACGTGGTAGGCGAGGCGCTGAGCCGATTTCATGCCTATCCCGGGCAGGGAGGCGAACTTCTCCGCCAGTATCACCAGCGGAAGAGCGTTATGGTCGGGCATAGCCTATCAGAACAGACCGGGGAGCGATACGCCGCCCGTTATCTTGCTCATCTCTGTCTCGGTGGTTGTTTCGATGTTGTTCACAGCCTCGTTGATAGCGCTGATGATGAGGTCCTGAAGCATCTCGATGTCCTCGGGGTCAACGACCTCGGGCTTGAGCGTGAGGGACTTGATCGTCTTCTTGCCCGAGAGAGTTACCTCTACAGCTCCGCCGCCTGCTGTTGCGGTGAAGTCGCGAGCCTCGATGTCCTCCTGAAGGGCGGTTATCTCGTCCTGCATCTTCTGAGCCTGCTTTATCATCTGGTTCATGTTCTGGGCGCCGCCGCCGATATTCTTGGGTATTCTTGCTTTCATGGTTATTTCTCCTTTGGATTTATTGGTTTACATTATTATCAACAGCTGTTTCTACATTGCTGTTAATCGCTTTCTGTATGAGCTGCTCCGCGAGGTTCCTGGTCTCCTCGACCGATGTGGTGCAGCGCGCCTGAAGTCGGTACTTCTGCCCGAGGACGTTGTATACCGCGCGCCCGAGCGAGACCGCGTTCTCCTTGTTGCTCTTGAAGAGCGTGATGAAGAAGTTGTTGGGGGTGAATATGCACAGCACATTCCCCTTTGTTGCCGCGGTAGAGCCCTCGAGGCTTCCCGCGCACGACGGGTTGAGCTTGCGGAACTCCTCCATTATCTCGTCCCACCTGTCGCAGGGCGTGAGCTCCTCCTCCTTGACGGTGTTGATGTCCACCTTTGTATCGGGAGCGGGCTCGCTGTCGGCGGCAGGGCTCGAAGCCGTGAACACCTCGCGGGTGCTGCGGGACGTCTCCGCGGGCTGATACCCGCCCTGAGGCACGGCGCTGAGCTTGTCCTCCAACTGTTTTATTTTATCATATATTTCCGAATTGTCAATAGCGGGAGCGTTATTCGCCGCCTTTCCGCAGACCTTTATCAGCGACATCTCGAACTCCACGCGCCTGTTGAGCACCTTTGTCATGCGCTCGCGGCAGACCTGCAGAGCCTCGATGCGGCGCATTATATCGCCGAGCTCGGACTTGTCTGCGATGGCCTTGAGGCGTCCGAACTCCTCGGGAGTGCAGACGATTATCTCCTCGGCGTTCTCGGGCGAAGCCTTGATGAGCATGAGGTTGCGCAGCTGCAATATCAGCTCCTCGCACAGATTCGTGAGGTCCTTGGACATATTGTAGAGCTTGTCCGTGACGGCGAGCGCCGCGGGAGCGTCGGAATCCGTGATGGCTCCGAGCAGGCTGAACAGGCTGTCCCTGCCCGCTAATCCCGCCGTATTCGACACGGCGTCGGCGTCGATATTCTCAGCCGTGACCGAGCACTGGTCGAGCAGCGATACCGCGTCGCGCATACCGCCGTCGGCTATTTTCGCTATCATATCCGCGCCGTCCCCGGTGAGGGCGATGTCCTCCTGCGAGGCTATATACAGCAGCCTTGCGGCGATGTCCTTCTGCTTTATGCGGCGGAAGTCATAGCGCTGGCAGCGCGAGGTTATCGTCGCGGGGACCTTCTGTATCTCCGTCGTCGCGAGTATGAATTTGACGTACTCGGGCGGCTCCTCCATAATTTTCAGCAGGGCGTTGAACGCCTGTATCGACAGCATATGCACCTCGTCGATGATGTACACCTTGTACCTGCACCGTTCGGGCGAGTATATTGCGCCGTCGCGCAGGTCGCGGATATCGTTTACGCCGTTGTTGGAGGCGGCGTCTATCTCGATGATGTCGGTGAGTGCGCCCTCGTCGGCGTCGCGGCAGATGTCGCACTCGAGGCAGGGGCTGCCGTCCTTCATATTCGGGCAGTTCACAGCCTTGGCGAGAATCCTCGCGCAGGTGGTCTTGCCCGTACCGCGCGAGCCCGTGAACAGGTACGCGTGGGCTGTCTTGTCGTTCTTTATCTGATTCTTGAGAGTTTCCGTTATGTGCTGCTGGGAGATAACGTCGTCGAACGTGAGCGGTCTCCACTTGCGGTAAAGCGCCTTATACAATTTATCTCCCTCACTTTCACTGCGCGTCCTCGGTAAGCTTTTTCAGCCTGCGGGCGGTCTCCTTCTCGAGTATCACCGCGCCGAGGATACGCCTGTAGTATTCCGTGAACCCGTTGGGGTCCTTTATGTGATTGAGCAGAGCCTCGCGGTAGAGCCTCTCGCCCTCGTTTATCTCGCCGAGCATGACCTGCGCGATAGCCGCGCCGCCGTAAGCCTCCGCGAGCGACTGGCGCTTCGCGATGGAGCGGCTGTACCATTTCAGAGCCTCGGCGGGTTCGTTGCGGTCGAGGTACATTCTTCCGATGTCGTTGTATACGAGGTTGCGGAAGGGGCTGCGCTCGTCCTCGAGCACCTCGTTGTAGAGGCTGACCGCCTCGTCCGTATCGCCGTTTGCTCCCGTGCACCTTGCCCGCAAAAACGGCAGTATGCTGTTATCGAAGCCCTGCTCTGCGGCGCGCTCGTAGCATATCAGCGCGTTCGGGTAGTAGCGGAGCTGGTCGTAGCACCGCGCCGTGTAGAAGCTCACCAGCGCCTTTTCGCTGTCGGTGAGGGTGTCGCCGTACTCGTCACCGAGGAGCCTGAACTCGTCGAGCGAGGCGTTGACTCTGCGGTTGAAGTGGAGCTCGAGCGCGTGGCTGAAAATGCGGCATTTCTTGCTCAGACCGACGAAGTTCCTGCCGACGATGTCTTGATCGTACCTGTGGAAGCCCGCAGCTATCTTGTGCAGGGTCATCATCGCCAGTGAGATGATATGGAGCGCCACGAGAACGATGAGCCACACCGCCGCGGACAGCTCCACGCGCAGGAGCTCTGCCGCGAGCACCGTCATATAGAACAATATCAAGCCGAGAAGCGAACCTATCGGAGCCGCCTGTATCGCGGCGTCGGCAAGTCTGCCGAAAAGAGCCTTTATCACTTTCATGACTGCCTCGAAAAAAATTCCGGAACATAGATGTGCAGGCTTGCTGCGGCACACGAGACGATCCGCTTAATGCTGCTCGGTCTCCCGCCTGACATGGTTCACGGTGTCTTGTTGCACAGGGCCCGCACATCTATATTTCGGAATTTCCATTGTATTATTATAGCGGCGCACCAAACGCCACATACTATTTTACCACATCGCCGCTTTATTGTCAAGCGTTTATTTTTCTCTGCGGCAGAGAGTCAGGAATATCAAGGGACGCCGAGGGAGGCAGCGGTGGTGTTCCCCGCAGGATAACTGCAAGTGCGGACCGCCAAAGGCATTCCGTTGAAGGCAAGATTTTCGTGTGGGGGCGCCCTTCGGGCGCCCGCCTTGTATCTAACAATCGCGGGTACAGACTTGCCGTTTAAGCAAAGTGAGCGAGCTTGCGAGCGACGCCGCGAACCGCCAGCGGGGGCTCCCCGCCGCACATTTGCTTTTTTCTATAATGTATGATATAATAATAGGATAGATTACAATGCGATAGGAGTATTTTATGGCAACAGAAACGTTACTGAGCTACAAGCACCCCGCCGAGGATTTCAACAGCGCCCTTCCCGTGGGCAACGGGCGTATCGGCGGTATGATATACGGCAGAGCCGAGAACGAGCTAATCGGGCTCAACGAGGACTCGATATGGTCGGGCGGGCTCCGCCACCGCGTCAACCCCGACGCAAAAGAAGGGCTCGCCGAGGTGCGCCGCCTCATACAGGACGGCGATATCCCCGCCGCGGAAAAGCTCGCCTTTGAGAAAATGCAGGGCGTTACGCCGAATATGCGCCACTATATGCCCCTCGGCGACCTCAGCATACACTGCTGTATCAGCGGCAAGCCCAAGGAATACTCACGCAGTCTCGACCTCTCCACCGCCGTCTCGCACGTCAGCTTTACTGCGGGCGGAGTCGGCTATACGAGGAGCGTTTTCGTGTCCGCTCCCGACGAGGTCATGGTCATAGATATACACGCCGATACGCCGAAGAGCGTGTCGCTCGAGGTCTCGATAGACGGGCGCGACGACTACTACGACGACAACCGCCCCTGCGGCGAAAATATGATACTCTACACGGGCGGCACGGGCAGCCGCGACGGCATTTTCTTCGCCGCCTGCCTCGGAGCTAAGGCTGAGGGCGGCGAGATACGCACCGTCGGCGGCAAGATAGCCGTCAGGGACGCTGATTCCGTGATGATAGTGCTCTCCGCGCGCACGAGCTTCTACACCGAGGACTATATCGAGTCCGCCGAGGTCGACGCGGAAATGGCTCTGCAGTGCGGCTACGACGAGCTCTACTTCCGCCACGTCTGCGACTACAAGGCTCTCTTCGACAGGGTGGAGCTCTCGCTCAACGACAACAGCGGCGAGAACCTCGAGAACTTCGCCACCGACGAGCGCATATCCCGCCTCAAGGGCGACGAGCTCGACAGCACCGACTGCGAGCGCCTTATCCACGATAACAAGCTCATAGAGCTGTACTTCAACTACGGCAGGTACCTGATGATATCCGCGAGCCGTCCCGATACCCAGCCGATGAACCTCCAAGGCATTTGGAACCGCGATATGTGGCCTGCATGGGGGAGCAAGTATACCATTAATATCAACACCGAGATGAACTACTGGTGCGCCGAGAGCTGCAACCTCTCTGAGTGCCATCTCCCGCTGTTCGACCTGCTCGAACGCGTCTGCGAGAACGGACATACCGTCGCGAAGGAGATGTACGGCATAGAGCACGGCTTCGTGTGCCACCATAACACCGATATCTGGGGCGACTGCGCCCCGCAGGACCTGTGGATGCCCGCTACGATATGGCCGACGGGCGGCGCGTGGCTCGCGCTCCACATCTTCGAGCACTACGAATACACCCTCGACAGGGACTTCCTCGCCGAGAAGTACCACATTCTCAGGGGCGCGGCGGAGTTCATGGCGGACTTCCTCATCGAGGACAGCGAGGGCAGGCTCGTGACCTGTCCGTCGGTGTCGCCCGAGAACACCTACCTCACCGCCTCGGGGACGCGCGGCTGTCTCTGCGCGGGACCGTCGATGGATTCCGAGATAATCACCGTGCTCTTCACCGACGTCATCAGGGCGGCGGAGATACTCGGCACCGACGCCGACTTCGCCGAGCGGCTGAAAAAGCTCCTCGAGCGCCTGCCCAAGCCCGAGGTCGGCAAGTACGGACAGATAAAGGAGTGGGCGGTCGATTACGACGAGGTCGAGATAGGTCACCGTCACATCTCCCAGCTCTTCGCACTCCACCCCGCTGACCTCATAACCCCCGTGAAAACGCCCAAGCTTGCCGACGCGGCAAGGGCTACACTCGTGCGCAGGCTGATACACGGCGGCGGTCACACGGGCTGGAGCTGTGCGTGGATAGCCAATATGTGGGCGCGCCTCTACGACGGGCGCATGGTATACGAGAACCTGAAAAAGCTCCTGTGCCACTCCACCAACCCCAACCTCCTCGATACCCACCCGCCGTTCCAGATAGACGGCAACTTCGGCGGCGTGTCCGCTATCGCGGAGTCGCTGCTGCAAAGCGTATCGGGCGAGCTGATACTGCTGCCCGCCCTCCCCGACGAGTGGCGCGAGGGAAGCGTGCGCGGTCTGCGCGGCAAGGGCGGCTTCGAGGTGGACATCGAGTGGAGCGACTGCAAGCTCAAAGCGGCGGCGGTAACGTCGGATATGGGCGGCGAGTGCAGGCTCCGCGCGAACTGCGTCGTGAGCATACTCTGCGGCGGCGAGAGCGTCGCCTCGCGCATAGAGAACGGCGTCGTCATCTTCGCTACCGAGGCGGGGAAGAAATATAACGTGAAAGCCTGACCTCAAAGGAGGACAAAAGCAATGGATATACGTAAGCTTACCGCGCTCGCGGCGGCGGTCGTTATGACTGCTGCGTGCGTGGTATCGTGCAAGAAAAAGGACAAGGAAGAAAGCGGCGTCAGCGAGCCTGTCACCGACATAAACAGCGAGGTCGAGACGGGCACTGTCGGGACTTACCCCGACTACCCCATATCCTATCCCGTGATAGAAAAGAAGGATACGGGCGACCTCTACGAGGCGGAGGACGCCAAGCTCACCAAGGGCTTGAAGATAGTCAGCAGCCCCAAGGAGGAGACCACCGACAAGGACGGCAATAAGGTAAAGTCCGAGGCGGCGACCGAGCCCACCACCAAGTTCGACCCCACCGTCAAGCCCGAGACTCTCATCGAGAACTACAGCGGCACGGGCTACGTCAAGGGCTTCAAAAACGACGCCAGCGAGTACGTGACGTTCACGGTCGAGGCGCCGAGCAATCAGCACTACGACCTCTCGTTCAGTATCGCCGCCGACCGCTTCG
This sequence comes from Ruminococcus sp., assembly GCA_030530245.1. GTDB lineage: Bacteria > Bacillota > Clostridia > Oscillospirales > Ruminococcaceae > Ruminococcus. The sequence continues at coordinate 118 of JAUMVH010000125.1, read as the reverse complement.
TGAACTGCGACGTCCTCGTCAACGGCACCGAGATAAGCGTCTTCAAGACCATGAGCGACAGCGAGTTTACGCTGATAACGCTCTACGGCGTGTTCCTCACGAAGGGCAAGTCCGAGAT
>JAUMVH010000124.1 GCA_030530245.1 Ruminococcus sp. | reverse complement strand
AAAGGGCGCAGCCCTTTGGAATCCAGCTTCGCGTCGCCGCTCGCTTTGCTCGCTCACTTACTGCAAGCGGCAAGTCTACCGCCGCGATCCATAGAAATATGTGTGGCAACACATCTGAGCTATCCTAAACGATATGCTCCCTCAACATTTGTCCGTACCGCCTTTCGAGCTCGGGAGCCGCCGCTCCGAAGCCGTGCGGGTCGGAAAAAAATGTCTTTACAGCGAGGTCGAGGTCGGCGATATACCTGCCTATCGCCTCGCCCGCCTGCTCGTCCGCGACCTCGCCCGCATTCAGCAGACGCCGCGTAAAGCAGCCCGAGGTGAGCTCCCACTCGGGATAATCCCGGCCCTTCGCGGCGAGCTGCGCGCTCTCTGTACGTACCCTGTACAGGAAGAAGCTGTTGAACAGCTCGGTGAGCCGCTCGCTCTGTGTACGTATCTGTACCCTCAGCGTGCCGAGGTACTTGTCGGGCGCGCGCTCGAGCTCGACCTTGTAGCTTATCGTCGGTCGGTACTTGTACTCCAGCACCGTCCGCATCGTCAGCAGCGAAGCCGAGCGCTGCTGCTGGATCTGCATCGCGCCGCCGATAAGCTCTTCGACATAGCCGAAAATGTCGCGCATACGCATCTCGGGAGTCACGCACGACAGCCGCTCCGCGAGTATCTGATTTATGAGGTTCGAGCGGCTCGTCCCGAGCCTGTACGCCTGCTCGTCGACCGCCTTTATCACGTCGTCCATGAGGACGAGGCTGTAAACGCTTCTCTTCAAAGTTACCGCCTCCTTTGCTTATATCATACCATTGTCTATATAATTTGTCAAGCGGATTATATAATCTTTCACGCAAGTTTCACAATGTAAAAAAATGCACCTCTTTCGAGGTGCGAATGCGGTCCATACGATATAAAATCGTTTAGCACTGTTGGACCGAGCCATAGATATAGTTAAAATAAGTTATTGAGAATAGAAAACATGAAAAAATTACAAATGAAAGGGATTAGTTTTAATAAAAAACTAATTCTGTTTCTATGGCGAGCAGTTGAATTAATATCCAGTATCAAGCACATGAGAGGGGAGGGTACTTGATACCGAATACCAATTATCTTCAATTGCTGATATTATTATATAGCAGAAGAATCCGCTTGACAATATACATTAATGCACTCGACTATAAAATAGTGTACTTTTGGCAGCTTTTTAGCCGTTTTTATTGTTAATTTTTCATTAACAAGTTTATATTTATTTCTCGCTAACTGTTTATTAATATAAATTCGCTGTTCATTAATTGTTCTAACTCTGTCTCAAATTTAATAAAATTTCCCGAATGATTGTCTGTACAAATCAGCCTCCGCACAGAAAAAACCAGCCGCAGGGAGCGTACTCCCCGCGGCTGACCATGTTTTATTCTACCGTGAATTCGTTCTTCGTACCCGATATCTTGAAGTCGCCCGAGCTCTTGCCGTCCACCGAGACGGAGACGGTATCGCCCTCCTTGAGGTCAGGCAGGAACATTACTGCCGACATAAAGTCCTTGTGGGGAGTAAGTCTGCCCTTCTCCTTGCCGTTTACGTAGAATACCAGCTCGCTGTCGGCAGTGCCGCCGTTCTTGAAGCCGAAGCCTACATACGGAGCCGCCGATGTGCTCGGCGCAGTGAACTTGTTGCCCGCTGCAAACACGGTCCCGCCTGTGTAGTTGAATACTGCGGCATAGATGGAGTGCTTCTCCTCCTTGGTACCGCCCGCGATATGTATCGTGCCGCCGTTGAAGTTGACCGAGCCGTCCTTAGCCTTGATACCGTTTGTACCGCCGAATATCGTAACATCGCCGTCGTTTACGGTGACCTCATCGTTTGCGATGATGCCCGACTTGCGCGAGTCTATCTTGTACGTGCCGCTCTCGACGATGACGTCGTCGTCGGAGTTGATACCGTGAGCAGCCGTCGCCGTGATATTCAGCGTGCCGTTGCCCTTGAGTCTGACCGTATCGTTCGAGAATATCGCGCCTGCTTCCTTATTGCCCTTCTTCTCGCAGTCGCTGCTGAGGTAGTTGACCGAGCCCTCCTTGGGCTTGATGGTGCACTTCTTGGCGTCCTCTATGAAGATAGCGGGAGCCGTCGGATTGGAAATATCCACGCCGTTGAGGACGACTGTGACGTTATCCTCGTCTCCGGGGACATTCACGCGTATCTGTCCGTTGCTCATTGTTCCCGAGAAGATGTAGTCGCCGCCCGCGGTGATGGTCACAACCGAGCCGTCGACCGTGACATTGCTTCCCGTCACCTTGGGAGTCGAGCCGAGCGTTACCTCAGCGTCGTACACCTTCTCTTCTCCCGCGGAGGTAGTCTCCTGCGTGGACGAGCCGCCGCCCGAAGCCGCCTGCGTGGTCTTAGCCCCGCCCGACGAGCCGCCCGAGCTGTTTCCGCCGACCGTAGTGCCGCCCGAAGATGAACCGCCCGCCTTTGCGGTGGTAGTAGTCTTCGCGGACTTGGTAGTCGTCGTCTTGGCAGTAGTGACCTTGTCGGAATTCTTCGAGGTGGTGGCAGTGCCCGTACCTGTTGTGGTCGCGGCCTCAGCCGCCTCGGTCGTGCCGTCGACAGCCACAGCGGAGGTAGTATCAGCGTCTCCGCCGTCAGCGTCGCTTCCGCACGATACCGCCGAGGTCATCATTGTAAGTACAGCCGCTATAGCGGCGAGCTTTCTGTAGTTCATAGCAATTCTCCTTCGGTTTTTGCATAGATACGGAAATTGTCAGACCCGCCCAACAGGTCTGACAAGCTCCGCGTAGGGGTTATTTTATTTAAGGGGGAGAGTCACTTATCAGGACTCGTAGACCTTGTCGTCGTACTTGAAGAATACGAGGTTTATGGTCATATTGCCGTTGAGGGCACGAAGCTCGTCGATGAACTTCTTCTGATCGACATCGTCGTTCACGTCAACGGAGTAGATGAGCTCGAACAGCGTGCCGAAGTTGGTGGTCTTGACTCTTCTGAGCTTGTAGAATGTGGTGTACTTCTTGAGCACGGGGTCGAATACGCCCTGATAGTCGAGGTTCTCGGGAATGGTTATCTTGAGGGTCATGTGCTTGGCCTTGCTTGCGCCGAAGTTCAGCTCTGTGAGCGCGAACATCATTATGCCGAGCACGATGAAGAATACGAATGCGAAGCCGATATATCCGATACCGCAGGCAACACCCGTCGCCATTGAGTAGAAGATATAGGCTATGTCCTTCGGGTCACCCGCGACGCTTCGGAATCGCACGAGCGTGAACGCACCCGCGAGCGTGAGAGCTCCAGCCGTAGAATTGATGAGGATAAGGATAAGCGCGATTATCGGGGGGAGCATTATGATGGTCATAACGTAGCTCTGAGAATAGCCCTCCTTGCGGTGGGTCAGCATATAGATAAGGCTGATGAGGAAGCCGAGCACAAGTGCCGCTCCCACGCAGATGAAGAACTGTCCCGCACCTACCGATGTATCGGACGTACTGCTTGTGAAGATAGAATCGTCTTCTATGTCATTGAGGATGTTACCGAATAAACTGATAGCTGTCAACATACTCACACACTCCTGTTCATTAAGATATTGTTCTTTACGACCGATATGTACCGACCGCTGATGGAAGCCTGCTCCTGCACGAAGTTGGTGTAAGCCCTGCCGTACTTCGAGAAGCTGGTCTTATATATGCCGAGCTCCGAGAGCTTGCGTATGAGCCAGTCGGGCATCGCGTCGCCGACCTTTACCTCCATGAGCCGCTGGTCGGGGCGGATTATCTGGTTACCGTAGCTGGCGTAGTCGAGCCCGAGGTCATAGCGGCGCTCGGTTATCTTCCTGTCGAAGGTCAGGCGGAAGTCGCTGTTGTCCTTGCCGAAGAAAGCCTCGCGCTGGTAGCTGATGTACTGCTTGGGCTGTATCGGGTAGTGGTCGAGGAAGGCATCGAGCTCGCTGAAAACCTGCCCTGTGATGTACTTCTTAGCCACGGGCTTCTTGCGCGATGAGAGGTACTCCGCGCTCTCGGCGAGGGTCATCGAAACGCGCCTCTTGGTAACGATACCGCCTATCTTCTTCTTTATCTCAAGGAAAACGAGGGAATCCTCCGACGCAGGTGAATAGTAGCTGCGGAGCCTTATCTTCTCCTTGTAATATGGCTTTGAGAGGGATTCGCGGATGAGGAAGTCATCGGGCGTATCGTAGTATATGTTGTAGATGCCGTACTCCTTGCCGCCTACGCAATACTTATCGGGCTCCATATACTTATGTATCTCCTCGGCGAGAGCCTGATACTGCTCCATATCGAGGAGGAACTTTATCTCTTTTCTTGCAAAGGTATTTATAGCCATATGTCCGTGAACACGGCGTTTTTAGCGGGACGTGACGGCGTCCCCTGCCGCTTCACACTCAACTCCTTTCGTGTTTTTCTGATGTTATTATATATGTCCAGTCTTAAAATAGTCTTAAAGTTTTACCATTTATTCGGAATCTGTCTGTGAGTATTGTGAAATGTTTGTGGAATCTCGGCTCAGTCCCATAAAGGATTATCGCACAGGTACTTTCTCATCTGCACGAGGTCGAACATATCGAGTCTGCCGTCCCCGCACATATCGTACCTCTGCCGTGTCTCATCGTCGAAGCGCGATACCTCTTCTCCGAGCAGGAACCTGCCGAGCAGCACGAGGTCGGACACTCTGCATCTCGGCGGCTGATAAGGCGCAGTGGTAGTCGTTGTAGTCTCGGTCGCAGCCGTTGTGGTTGCGGTCGTAGTCGCGGTAGTTGTAGTCGTCCCGCTCTGAGCTCCGCCGCCGAGGTAGTCACCGAGCAGCTCTGTCCAGTATTCGCCCATGACCCTGTAGCCGTCATTGTTTGGGTGAACGCCGTCGAAAAAGAGCTCCGAACACGGCTGAAAGTACGAGCCCTCCTCGCGTGTCATAAGGGTATATCCCGCACGAGAAAGGTACACATTCGGGTGCTCTTTCTGCACAGTGTTCAAGATAAGTTCCTCTATTTCGGTATTATAGGACATTGTCGCCTTAAGCACTCTCTGCTCCACCTCGATATCGGTGTATGAAGTCTGCCAGTCCGCGGAGTGGCGGTAGTTACCGAACCAGTCATAGACCTCTGCGCGATTTGGCTCCATAAGGGGGATAGTGCTGACGAAAAGCGCTGAATCTTCGGGCATATTCGCCAGAATATAATCAATGAGCTCCTCGAGGTCATTCGCGGTCTCGTGGTTATCTATTATATTATTCGTGCCTATCTGAAGCGTGACGATATCGGGCTGCTTCTCCTGAAGGCAATTCGTCTGCTGAAGCGTCTCGAGTATGCCGTTCCTGCCCGCATACGCCTTTATCGCGTAGCCGCTGTAGCCCGTGTTCTCGTTGTCGAACTCGAAGCTCTCGCCCGTCGCGCTGTCGGTGTAGGTGGGAGTGTACCCGCCGTCCTTGCTGCCGACCATGTCGACGCTGTAGCCCTTCTCCGTCAGCCCGCGGTAGATGAACTTGCGGTAAGAGCCCGTATATTCGGGCACATAGCCGTCGGTGATAGAGTCGCCTATACACATTATCCTTATCGTGTCCGTATCGTCGGCAGCAGTCTCCGCGCCGCCGAAAAACGGTACCGAAGCCGCCGCGACGGCTGCCGCGAACATTACAGAAGTAAGCCTTTTCATATATTGCGCTCCTTTCTCAGGCAAGCGTAGATGTATCCAAAACGCGATTTATCCGCTCTCGGCGGCTAAACAGCGTATATCAGATTATCATTTTGACCTCACTTATAATAGCACTTTCTCGCTCCATTGTCAATTAAATAAACGATTTTTCGCTAAAATTAAGCAAAAAAGAGTCTCCCGATGGGAGACTCCGCAATTTTTGATAGGTTATCAGCCGTCCGAGCTGTTGGTAGTCTTGTTTATCTGCGTGTACAGGCAAAGCTGTGGGTCTCCGCCTGCGCCGTGGCTTCCGTCGCCGACCCATACCTCGACCGTTGACGGTCTTTCCTTCCTGTATCCGACGAACCAGCGGTTATAGTCCTCGCCGCTCTTAGCCGAGTTGGACTTTATCTTCATCTTGATATTCGAGTTTGACGCCGAATAGTCCATTCTCGAGTTTATCAGGTCGCAGAATTCGTGATGGCGCGAGTCGACCTCCGTCCAGACCTTTCCGCTCCCGTCGGCGCGTGAAGTTCCGTCGAGATACGCCACTACGACGAGCCCGTAGCTTTCACCCGAGATAGCGTCCGTCTTTGTTTCGGGCGAGCTGTAGTTCGGGACATTCTTGTCGTAGAACGAATCATGCGCTTCATCGTTCTCAAGGAGGAGGTCGAGCACATCTGTGTGGATTCCTCTTGCATTGGATACGTCAGCCGCACGCTTTGACTTTCTGACATAGCCCATCATCGTCGGAACGAGTATACCCGCAAGTATGCCGATTATCGCGATAACAACGATGAGCTCGATGAGCGTGAAGCCCTTCTGCCTTTCTTTTCTCATTATGATACCCCCAATCATGACGCGGGGTCAGTCCCCGTCACCCTCATTATATACTGTATGTAAAGATTTGTCAATAGTAAATGAACACAATATTGATAAATAATTAAGTTCGTTATTATGATAACGCGCCCTATTAATTAAATATCTGCCCAATTTGCAGTCCTCTGTTTATAATATTACTTCGGCAATTAAATATCAATAAAAAAACCGCGAAGCGGAATAACGGGGGTCTGGGGTGAGGTTCTCACCCCAGCAGGGGGGTGAAACCGAGGGGGACAGCGTCCCCCTGAAAACTGAGTGAGGCAAGCGAAGCAATGCCAAACGACCGCTCCGTACAGGTATCCCTCGGCGTAGACCGACTAAAAAAGTAACGACTTTTTTTCCGAAGTAATAATACGTTTTTTCAGCAGTTTTCTCCTCACATCTTGCTATTTTCAAATAATTGTGCTATAATATACCTCAGCACAATTTCTTCTTCACATTGATATAGGAGGAACATTAGGATGAAAGATGAACTTATCGCTTCCATCGTGAACTCGGCAATGGGTACAGCGACCAATGTCGTGAATAAAGTAGCTGAGGACCACCGCCGCACCCTCGAAAAGGAGGAGGCTATAGCCCGCGAGCAGGAGCAGACCAAGCGTGCCATCGCACAGGAGGAGGAACGCACCCGCCGCGAGTTCGTGGAGAAGGGACTCGATAAGAGACACCGCGAGGAGGTAAAGGAGCTTCAGAGGAAGCGTCAGGAAAACCCGATAAATACGGCTTGCCCGAGCTGTACGGGCGTTATGGACGTCGACAGGCACAAGGGCATACTCACCTGCCCGTACTGCGGAAATACAGAGGTGCTCGACCCGATACACTGCTACGACCCTATCCTCGACGGAGAGCTCGTCGACCTCAAGCCCAAAGCCGCTCCCATACCCGAGGTCAAGCCCGAGCCCGTGTATACTCCCGCGAGCGATCTCAGGGAGTCCACGACGCAGAACGGCGTCATCATAGAGAAGCTCAACGTCAGGCCGAACAAATCGTTCAGCTCCGAGGCGTCGGGCACAGCGATACATAACGTGGCGAGAATGGCTACCTCAGCTGATCTTTCATCGGTAGACGAAACGCCGCTGCTCAACTCAATAGTTGAGGCTGCAACGAATCCGAATGAGCCCATCACGAAAAAGGTAGCTTCGGCGGCTAAGCTCGTCGACACAGAGCCCGTGGAGAAATTCGTCAGGCATGAGACACGCGGACTCGTCCTCGCGATAATATCTGCCGTCTGCGGCGTTATCGGACTCGTGACCTGCGGCGTGCTGATAGTTCCCGAGGTGCTGGGAATAATTCTCGGTATCATACCGCTTATCGGCAAAAAGTCCAAGTTCGGTACACCGAGCAAGATAGTCTCAGCGATAGGCGTGGTGGCGAGCCTGTCAGCCTGCGCACTCATTCTCGTGTCGGTGTTCATACTCAAAAAATAAAAGCAAAGCTCCGAACCGTGTGTTCGGAGCTTTTTTCATACATTTGCTGCCCGCCGAAAGCAAACTATGCCTTTTGTACAGACAGAGCGAGCTTGCGAGCGGCAACGAGGCTGGGTTCAAAGGGACTGCGTCCCTTTGCGGGGTTCGGGGCAGAGCCCCGACGGGTC
>JAUMVH010000123.1 GCA_030530245.1 Ruminococcus sp. | reverse complement strand
TACGGCGGTATCATCTATGATGTCTCCCTCCCCACGGAGGGAGTGGATTGAAATTACACTCCACGACGCAGTGTTTAACATTGTGGGCAGTCTCCCTCCCCACGGAGGGAGTGGATTGAAATTGCATACAAGTATACTATCTATAATATGAATATTGGTCTCCCTCCCCACGGAGGGAGTGGATTGAAATCACGTGGAACAATTGAAGGTGGTGATACTATGCAGTCTCCCTCCCCACGGAGGGAGTGGATTGAAATCCAAAAGCAGCCAGTTTGTAGTTTTACCTATGTTGTCTCCCTCCCCACGGAGGGAGTGGATTGAAATCCTTATAATAATATTGTTGTTGTCCCGTGGGTAAGTCTCCCTCCCCACGGAGGGAGTGGATTGAAATTTGCTTGCAGAGGAGTGTTAGTATGAATGTTACAGTCTCCCTCCCCACGGAGGGAGTGGATTGAAATCACGTGGAACATTAAATTATAACACCGCTTGCAGTCTCCCTCCCCACGGAGGGAGTGGATTGAAATTCCCACCAGTATGAAGCCTGTCCGATACCCTCAGGTCTCCCTCCCCACGGAGGGAGTGGATTGAAATTCCCATGGCGTCCACGGTGATGAGAAGGCGTTAAGTCCTCCCAAGGCGGAGGCGGCGGAAAGAGAAATGGAGGAAAAATGGAATACTCAGAAGTACAAAAAATAGCGAAAGACACGATGGAGTACATAAAAACGGAGATAGCGGCTGGCATAAGGCTGACCGAGATAAGGCGGCTGTGCGAGGAGAAAATGCTCGCGCTCGGAGCGGATTCGTTCTGGTACTGGGACATCGGCGCGTTTGTCTTTGCAGGCGATGAAACGGCGGTATCGGTGTCGGGGAGGGAGTACAAGACCTCTGACAGGGTGATAGCGTCCGACGACATAATCACCATCGACCTCAGCCCGCAGAACAACAGCATTTGGGGAGACTATGCGCGCACTGTCATCATCGAGGACGGCAGAGTTGTCGGGGACATCGGCGATGTCCGCAATGAGGAGTGGCGCCGCGGGCTGCTGATGGAGGAGGAGCTTCACAGGGAGCTTCTCGCGTTCGCGGCTCCGCAGACCACCTTTGAGGAGCTGTACCGCCACATCAACGAGCTGATAATCTCACGCGGCTTTATAAACCTCGACTTTCTCGGGAACCTCGGTCACTCCATCGTGAGGGACAAAAACGAACGGATCTACACGGAAAAGGGGAATAACGCGCAGCTCTCGTCGGTCGGATACTTCACATTTGAGCCGCACATAAGCGTGGCGGGCTCGGTGTACGGATACAAGAAGGAGAACATCTACTACTTCTCGGAGGGAAGGCTCACGGAGCTGTAAAAGCGGCAGTCTACTGCAATATTCAACATATTTTTATCAAAAGGCTTGCAATAATACGTTGAAAGTGCTATAATGGTAGGGAAGACTTTAATACCCTAAAATCCGAGAAGTGAAAAAGAGGTGTTGATATGCAGGAATTGCTGAAACGCGAAGACGGTTTCCGCAGGAAGGTCATGGTCGTGGACGACGAGCTCATCAACCGCGAGATGCTCGGCACCATCGTCGGCAGGGACTACGATGTGCTGTACGCCGAGAACGGCGAGCGCGCGCTTGAGCTGATACGCGCGAACAAGCAGACGCTCTCGCTGGTCATGCTCGACCTGCTGATGCCCGAGATGGACGGCTATCAGCTGCTGGAGATACTGCGTGAGGACGCAGAGCTCAGCCGCATACCAGTCATCGTGCTGACGGCGGACAAGACGGCGGAGGTAAAGAGCCTGCAGCTCGGCGCCGCAGACTTCATACCCAAGCCGTACGATATGCCCGAGGTCATATTTGCGCGTGTACGCCGCTCGATAGAGCTTGCCGAGAACACCGTCATAATCCACGAGACCGAGCGCGACGAGCTGACAGGGCTCTTCAACAGGGAGTACTTCTTCGAGTTCGGACGGCGGCTCGACTGCTATCACCCCGACAGGGTCATGGACGCGATAGTGCTCGACGTAAACCGCTTTCACCTTGTGAACGAGCTCTACGGCAGGGAGTACGGCGACGCCGTATTGAAGGCGATAGGCGAGGGCATACATGAGACCGTGCGGAAGACGGGCGGTCTTGCCTGCCGAAGCTCCTCCAACTGCTTTTATATGTATATACCGCACCGCGACGACTACGAGACGCTGCTCGCGGAAAATGCCCGCATCTTCGCGGAGCGCATGAACGACCCCAAGCTCACGATACGTGTGGGCATATATCAGGGCGACGGCAGCTGCACCGACCCCGAGGAGTGCGTAGACTGCGCCATACTCGCGTGCAGCAAGCTCAGGAACAGCTATGCTACGGCGTTCTGCTACTACGATAACGCGCTGCACGAGCGCGAAGTCCACGCAGAGCGGCTCATCAACGAGATGGACAGAGCACTCAGTGAGAGACAGTTTCAGGTATACTACCAGCCGAAGTACAATATCCGCGGCGAAGCTCCCGTGCTCGCGAGCGCGGAGGCTCTCATACGCTGGAAGCACCCCGAATTCGGCATGATAAGCCCGGGCGAGTTCATACCGCTGTTCGAGGAGCACGGTCTCATACAGAAGCTCGACCGCTATGTATGGCGGGAGGCGGCTGCTCAGATAGCGGACTGGAAGGCTCGCTTCGGCGTATCGGTGCCCGTATCGGTCAATGTCTCGCGGATAGACATATTCGATCCGCTGCTCGAGGGCGTCCTGCTCGACCTGATAGGGGAGTTCGGGCTCGAGCCGCAGGAATTCCTGCTGGAGATAACCGAGTCCGCCTATACCGACGATTCACAGCAGATAATCGACACGGTGCACAGGCTGCGCGCGGACGGCTTCCGCGTGGAGATGGACGATTTCGGGAGCGGCTATTCCTCGCTGAATATGCTGACTGCGCTGCCGATAGACGCGTTAAAGCTCGATATGAAGTTTATCCGCGGTATCTGCTCGGACGCGAAAAATGCGCGCATTGTCGAGATAATGATAGAGATAGCGGAATTCCTGAAAGTCCCCGTCATAGCGGAGGGCGTTGAGACGCAGGAGCAGGTCGACCTGCTGAAGGGAATGGGCTGCGATATCATTCAGGGCTATTTCTTCTCGCGCCCCGTGCCTGCGGAGCAGTTTGAGGCTATGATACGAGGCTAAAGCGCAGGAGGTAAATATGACTATAGAGGCTCTACGCGCGTACGGCGCAGATGTCGATGACGGACTCGCGCGGTGCATGAATATGGAGGATTTCTACCTGCGGCTGGTGAACACGCTGTGCGGAGATACGAAGCTCGGCGAGCTCGAGCAGGCTCTCGGGCGGCACGACCTCGATGCCGCATTTGAGCTCGCGCACGCGCTGAAGGGAATGTACGCGAACCTCTCGCTGACGCCGCTTTCGGTACCTGTCTCCGAGATGACGGAGCTGCTGAGAGCTCGCACCGATACGGACTATTCGGCACTTCTTGCACAGCTGAAAGCGGAATTTGAAAGGCTCCGCGCACTGCAATGAAATTGAACGAAGGGACTGCTGCAAAGCAGTCCTTTTTGCGCCGTGCGGCAGGCGGGTTTGACAAAAGTCAGCTCTACGGATATAATTGAAAAAAACACACCAAGGATATAAAAAGGACACATAGGTGGTCTATACTGTGAGCATAGGGTAAGGAGCGCGTGACTATGAACAAAATTCTGCTTGTTGAGGACGACGCGGAGATATGCGATATCATCCGCGAATATTTCGGGAATAAGGGGACGGAGGTCGAGGCTGTGATGAGCGGCGGCGACGCTCTCGATATGATAGGCGACTGGCTTGAGGGATACGACCTCGTGCTGCTCGATATCATGCTCCCCGAGATAGACGGCTTCACGCTGTGCAGGCAGCTGCGCAGGCGGAGCGATATCCCCGTCGTATTCATCACAGCCCGCGGACGCGAGGAGGATATCCTCAGCGGCTACGATATCGGCTGCGACGACTATATCGTCAAGCCGTTCCTGCTGTCGGTGCTCTACAGCAAGTGCGAGGCGCTCGTCCGCCGAGCAGGCAACGACATCGGCGGCAGTCTGACCTGCGGCGCGATAAGTCTTGACAAGCGCACCCTGCGGTGCTTCGCGGAGGGAGGGGAGGTAGAGCTCCCGCCGAAGGAATTCGCGATACTTCGGTATCTGCTCGAGCATCAGGACTGGGTCATCACACGCGATACCCTCCTCGACAAGATATGGGGCTGCGATTATTTCGGCAGCGACCGAGTCGTGGACAATCATATCAAGAAGCTGAGAAAAGCCCTCGGCAGTGCAGGCTCGCAGATAAAGACGCTTGTGGGACGGGGGTATAAGCTGACAAAGGAGTGAGCAGAATGAAAAAGCTTTTCAGGCGCAGGAAGATTCGCAAGCCCAAGCGTACCACGTTCCTGAGAATGTTTATACCTGCGATGATACTGCCGATACTGCTGACGCTGTTCATCGGCAGGCTGGGAATAAGTGTCGGGGAAAACTACATCAAGAACCAGTGCGGAAGCCAGAATACCACCGACCTTGCCAATCTGGCAAAGCAGGTGGAGGAGGATCACGAGAACGTCAACAGCTGGTACAAGCCTATCGAATTCGGACTTTGCATAGGTGCATTCAGAAGCGTAACATCGGACGAGCTGCTGAATATCCCGTACATCTTTGCTACGACCTATGATGACCCATACAGCGCGGCAGCAAAGTGGGCTGTGGACCGAGGAGGCGATATCGTTCTTTCAAACAGGGCAAAGATGTGGATAATAGTAAGAGAGGGCGAGGAAGACAGCAGCCGACGCTATTGCAGCTGTGACCCGAGCGAATACGATATCCCCGAGCTGGACGAGCTTTTCTCGCAGTATTTCAGGGATACTCAGGAGAAAAACATCGGGTATATGATGGAGATAAAGAGCCTCTACCTGAGCGAGGACAACAGGATGATACCTCACGAGATAGAGGTAAAAAGGTACAAGCTCCCGCTGTTCCCTGATATAGACGAAGAAGGCACAAAGGATATAGATACAAAGGAAATCGTTATAGATGCAGACTATGAGGGCTTCGAGCTTGTGGAGCTCGTCGGGAACCACAAGCCCGACGTGTACCCGAAAGGCGGCTTCGACGGCATATACGGAGTCGAGCCCGCCAAATTCGACGAGATATTCGAGGAGTACGGCGGCTATTACAGGGGCGACGGCGCCTACGACAGCGGTATGCATATGGTGCAGGGAAACGAGCACGTTTTCGACTTCTACAGCAGAAACAAGGTGGACGAAGACAACAAGTACGGCGCAGCGAGCGTTGCGTGCGTGACGAGGATGAACGTCATGAACAAGCACTTCGTGAAAAAGTGCCGGGTCATCATCGGCGGAATATTCCTGTTCACGACTCTCATCGCGTTCCTGCTCTGCTGGCGGAGAAACGTCAAAAACAAGGCGCAGTACGCCTTCGAGGACTACCAGCGCAGCCTTATCAACAACCTCGCCCACGACCTCAAAACGCCGCTCGCCGTGATAGGCGGCTACGCGGAGAATCTACAGGAGCTCCGCAGGGACAGCGGCAGCGAGAAGGAGCTGAAATACATCAGCTCGATAATGAACAACGTCTCCTACACGGACGACATCATCGCGAAGACGCTGCAGCTCAGCGAGAACGAGCAGATGAAGAAGCTGAACAAAACGAAAGTTGATATAAAGGCGCTGACGGAGAGGCTGCTCGGGAAGTACAGCGCGGCTCTCGACGAGCGCAGCATCACGCTGGAGACCGACCTCAGCGGCGAGGTCATCGCAGACGAGGACGTGCTCGCGGCAGCCGTGGAGAACCTCATCTCCAACGCGGTGAAGTACACCCGCGACGACGGCACCGTCACCATAACCGCCGACAGAAAGCGGCTCTGCATAGTCAACGACGTGCCCGAGAATGTGGACACCGAGGACCTGCTCATGCCGTTCGTCAAGGGCGACAAGGCACGCAGCGACAAGCGCAGCCACGGGCTCGGGCTGGCGATAGCGGCTTCCGCAGCAGCACGCAGCGGCTTCACGCTGGACATCGGCTGCAAGGGGCGGAAGTTCACGGCAACGCTCACCTTCTGACACGAAATAAGGCAAAAGCTCCCAAAGGGATTCACTTTGGGAGCTTTTTTGCGACCTGACTTATACAAGTTTCCGATGATAATTGACAAGCTGGAAAAGAAGGATTATAATTAAAGTGTACTCAATAACCGCCGTCAGGCGGTTATTGCCCCGAACTTCGTTCGGGGTGCGCAAATTCTTTATAAAATATGGAATTTGCGCGTCACATTAACTAATGTGTAAGTTTTTTTAGGAGGAATGTTTATGCCGCCACCGAATGGCAGACTCGGTCCGGGATACCTGACCGACGAAGAAAAGAAGAACAAGCCGAAAGTGACAAAAGACCTGATAAAGCGCATATTCTCGTATCTGAAGCCCTACAGGCTGCAGCTCGTATTCGTGCTCGCAGCCATACTCTGCTCGGCTGTTCTGACCCTTCTGCCTTCTGTGCTGACGGGCAAGATAATCGACGACGGACTCATCGCTCAGAACCTGCGTGCGCTGATACTCTACATACTGCTCTCGTTCGGGGTGACGCTGCTCGCGAACCTCATCGGCATACTCGAGAGCTACCTCAACACGTGGATAGCGCAGCACATCACGTTCGATATGCGCAACTCCATGTACGCGCATTTGCAGAAGATGTCCATGCGCTTCTTCACGTCGAACAATCAGGGCGACATCATCACCCGCATGACGAGCGACATATCGGGCGTTCAGCAGATAATCACGAACACACTCACGAGCATAATCTCGAACGCGGTGACGCTGACGGTCGCGCTGGTGCTGATGTTCAGCGAGAACTGGAAGCTCGCGCTCGTGGGTATCGCAGTGGTGCCGCTGTTCGTTATCCCGACGAGGAGCGCGGGCAAGCGCCGCTGGTCGATAACGAAGGATTCTCAGGCGTGCAGCGACGAGATAAACGGCATACTCAACGAGACGCTCTCTGTCAGCGGACAGCTCCTCGTGAAGCAGTTCGGCATGGAGCAGCGCGAGTACGACCACTACGAGTCCGTCAACCGCAAGATGATAGGTCTCAATATCAAGGAGAGCATGGCGGGCAGGTGGTTCCGCATGGCGCTCGGAACGTTCACGAATATCGGTCCTATGCTGATATACCTTGTCGGAGGCATAATCATGATGCGCTTTGACAAGTCGATAACCGTCGGACAGATAAGCGTGCTCGTGGCGCTGCTCGGCAAGATGTATATGCCTGTGAACCAGCTGCTGAACATACAGGTTGACTGGATACGCTCGATGGCGATGTTCACGCGAATATTCGACTATTACGACATGGTGCCCGAGATAGAGAACGCGCCAGATGCGCTCCGTCCGAGCACGGCAGACGGCGAGGTCGAGTTCCGCGGCGTGCGCTTCTACTACGAGCCCGAGCGCGAGATACTGCACGATATCAGCTTCACGCTCAGCAAGGGAAAGTGTATCGCTATCGTCGGACCTTCGGGCTCGGGCAAGAGCACGCTCATCAATCTTATCCCGAGGTTTTATGACGTCATCGACGGCTGCGTGCTGTTTGACGGCACCGACGTCCGAAAGCTTGACCTCGGCTACCTGCGCGAGAATATCGGTATCGTCAGTCAGGAGACCTACCTCTTCAACGGCACGATACGCGATAATCTGCTCTACGCCAAGCCCGACGCCACTGAGGACGAGCTCATCGAAGCCTGCAAGCGCGCGAACATCTATGACTTCATCGAGAAGCAGGAGACGGGGCTCGACACCGTTGTCGGCAACCGCGGTCTGAAGCTCTCGGGCGGCGAGAAGCAGCGTATCTCGATAGCGAGGATACTGCTGAAGGACCCCGCGCTGATGATATTCGACGAGGCGACCTCTGCGCTCGATTCGATATCCGAGCAGAAGATACAGGACGCGATAGAGCCGCTCATCGCCACCCGCACGAGCATACTCATCGCCCACCGCCTCTCGACCATACTTGCCGCGGACGAGATACTCGTCATCAAGGACGGCGAGATAGCGGAGCGCGGAACACATCAGGAGCTCGTCGGAGCGGGCGGAGTGTACACGCAGCTCTACGAGACGCAGTTCAGCAAGGCAACAGAGCATATCACGCCCGAATTCAGCTATTCCGAGGGCGAGAACTGATAAGTAATGTGTACTCAATAACCGCCGTCAGGCGGTTATTGCCCCGAACTTCGTTCGGG
>JAUMVH010000122.1 GCA_030530245.1 Ruminococcus sp. | reverse complement strand
AGCAGGTATACAGCAGCATTACCGAAAAGTTCTGGGCTAAGCGTCCAGGACTATACATCAAGATAACGGAGGCGAACTATGAGAGAAGCTGAATGTTGGGCAAGAGACCTCGCCTGCAACGAATCGGAAGCCTTTGAAAAGGCGTTGAAAAGAACGAAGGAGGAAAAGACTATGTATATAGACGGAAGATGGCTCACCGAGCCCGAGATAGAGGCATACATCAAGAGGCTGAGAACGGAGATAGCTGAGCTCCGGGACAAGCACGAGAACGAGTGCAGACAGATATCGGAGTGCGATATCGAGGTCAAGGCACTAAGAGAGCAGCAGAACGTGAACGATAAGCTCGAGCGGATCACTGCAAATTACACCTTCGGGCAGCAGCGTGCGATATTCGTCGAGGAGTGCGCCGAGGCTATTAAGGCGGTCTGCAAGGTCGAGAGAACTGCCGACAGCTCAGCGGAGGTCTACGCCGAGAAAATGTCCGACCTGATAAGCGAGGTCGCGGACGTGCTCATTATGGCGCAGCAGATGCGGCTGTACCTCGGAGCCGAGAAGGTCGATGCTGAGATACAGCGGAAGCTCGACAGGCAGATTCAGAGGATAAAGGAGGAGGCAGAGAATGGCTGAGTGTGCAAGCTGCGAACACTTTGATATTACACAGAACAAATGCTATATAGACGGCAGAAAAGGATATTACAAAGGGGAACCCCTTATATCTAACTGTGATAATTACGAACAAGGGCATTGGGGAACGCCGGAGGAAATAGAAAGGAGGACTGAAAATGAAAACACTTAAATTCATGGGATATAGCGATGATACGTTCGGAGAGTTCACGGAGACGAACGACAGCATTGATAACGCGGCAAGTGAGGAACCCGTTCAGTGTGTAGTCGAAGCCGACGGAACCGCACTCGTTATTACTGGACAGTATAACAGACACGGTACAGGCACCTGGGACATCGGTATCAGCTTGCAGGACGAAGACCTCTCCCTCCCTGATTGGGATATGCGTATCAGCTTCGAGGGATACACGACCGTCCTCGAGATAGATGTTCCAGACGACTTCAAGTTGACGTGGTACAACAACGGTGTGCGGACCGAGGGAGGCTGATGATGAACTCAATATTGTTAACTATACTAATTATTTTTGCGATTATTATCTTATTGCCTGAAGTATTGGCAACCATATTAGGCATTGTTATGATTACAATCATATTTATCAAATTACTGAAAGAGTGGAAAGAAGAAATGGAGGATTGAAAAATGGATGTGAAGGAAACGAATGCTCAGGTGCAGGCTGTTTGCAATATGTTAGCGAGTTGCGCTATCCACCTGTACGAAGCTGCACAAGGCGAAATCACGCTCGAAGCTGGATTGATAGACGGCAGAAAGATAAGCATAACCATCAAGGAAGTTGAGGAGGCTGACGATGAAAACAGTGAGTGACCTTGAACATGAGTGCAGAATCATTTCACGGAATTTTTGCAAGCCTTATGTTCCGTGCATGGAATGCAAGTATATTTTGCGATGCGATATGGTATTTTTAGCCCTTGATATGATACTGCGAGGTGAATACTGATGGTTGAAAAACTGACTATATTCTTCGGAGGAGCTTTTCTCGGAGCTATAGTAACGTTTGGCTCGATGTGCTTCGCATACTGTGCAGGGCGTGGCGGTGAGGAGGATAACGAGAATGGCAATGATGAAGATATGGAATGACCCTCCAGGAGCACGGTTCCGTATTCGTAATGGCATAACTGGGACATACATACATCTGACATTGTTCCGTATCCTTGAATTCAGCACACGAAACGATGCTATACTGTACATGAAACGTCGGGAACTGAACCGCAATGTCTACTATGTGGAGGTAAAGCAGCAATGACAGTAAAAGAATACCTTGAGGAGCTTCCGAACATGAGAATGCGTATCAGAGCGATGGAGCGGAAGATACAGGAATGCGAAGAGAGAGCTTCCGATACGTCTGCCAAGCTGACGGACGAGCACGGCAGCGGCGGAGGAAACAAGATAACTGACAATGTCGATGAGGCGGTCGACTTGGAAGCGAAGCTCAAAGAAATGGTCAAAGGGTTCAAGCGATTTGAGCTCATCGTATCAGAGCAGATCGGTAAGATGCCTAACAGTACATATTCGGGGTTGCTGTTCAACAAGTACATTAACGGCATGACTTGGGAAGAGGTCGCAGCAGAAACGGATAAGGGCGTCGACTATGTCCGTAAAGAGCTTCACAGCAAAGCTCTTGCAGAATTTTCAAAAATTTACCCCGATTACCCCCGCTTTACACCTTGCATTTTGCTTGAAAATGATTATAATGGAAGATGAAGAGAAGCGGAGAGAATTAACTATCTTTTCGACTTCTGTTCTCTCCTTTTTTGTCTTGACATCAATCTGACATCGCGGTCGGTATCCGAACGCCGACCGCACTCCTGGCGGAGTGAGCAGGTGCTCATCAGCTTCGCGCAGCTGAATAGTTGGTTCGATACCAACCTCTGCTACCAGTGCTGGGGAAAGGCACTTCAAGTTTGACATGGTTATACATACAGCGAGCCGTTCCGTCAGGGGCGGCTCGCTGTTTATTAAATTAACAAAATCAAAAACGTGCGGCAGGTATGGGGGGAGGGTACCCCTGCAAGGGCAAGTGTGCACTACAACCGCGTCACTGCTCAAAAAACTGCGCTGAAAGAAATCAGAGGTGAAAATAATGGAATACGGACTCCCGTATCTCAAGAAAAAACTGGCACAGAAGTCGCTGAGAGTATCTACGAGATATCAGTATTATGAGATGAAAAACCGTATCAACGATTTCAGCAGTATGATTCCCTCTGACTTTCGTTGGCTCGCATACTCGCTCGGTTGGTGTGCGAAGGCTGTAGACAGTATAGCCGACAGGGTCGTGTTCGATGGATTCGATAACGACGACTTCCAGATCGGAAGCATATTCACTCTCAACAACCCCGACGTGCTTCCTGACAGCTCGATACTGTCTGCTCTCATCAGCGCGTGTAGTTTCATCTACATCGGGCGCGGTGATGACGGGTACCCGTTCATGCAGGTCATCGACGGCGGCAATGCCACGGGAACTATCGACACCACAACCAACCTATTGACCGAGGGATATGCGGTTCTTGAACGTGACGAACACAAAACGCCTACGCTCGAAGCATATTTCCGCCCGTTTCAGATTGACTACTACGTGCACGGCAAGCTCGACGAGTCTATGACGCTCGTTCACAGTGCGCCGTATCCGCTGCTTGTGCCGATTATAAACCGCCCTGACGCTCGGCGTCCGTTCGGTCACTCGCGCATATCACGCACCTGCATCGACATCACGCAGGCGGTTCTGAGGACGTTCCGACGTATGGACGTGTCAGCCGAATTTTATAGTTTCCCTCAGAAGTATGTGCTCGGACTCTCAGATACAGCAATAGCAGGCTTCGATAAACCAAAGGCGACGATGTCCTCGTTCCTCGCGTTCGGAAACGACGAGGAAGGCAACAAGCCGACAATGGGACAGTTCCAGCAGCAGAGCATGGCTCCGTATGTCGAGGAACTAAAAGCTTTCGCGTCCGTGTTCGCAGGCGAAACAAATCTCACTATCGACGACCTCGGCTTCTCGACGGCAAACCCGCAGAACTATGACGCTATTCGTGCGAGCCACGAGCAGCTCCGTCTTGCTGCCCGTAAGGCTCAGCGCACATTCGGTGTCGGCTTCCTTAATGCCGGGTATCTTGCCGCTTGCCTGCGTGACAACGTGTCCTACGACCGCCGCGCCTTCGCGAATACCAAGCCTGTGTGGGCGCCCATATTCGAGCCCGACGCCGCAGCTATTGGAGCATTGGGCGACGCTATCTACAAAATCAATCAGGCAGTGCCCGACTTCGTGGGCCCGAAGGCTATCCACCGTATGACAGGACTGGAGAGCGAGAGTGACTGAGTACGAGCGGCTCAGAGCCGCACTCGACAAAAAGCTCGCCGCAGACCCGTCACTTCGAGCGGTCGTGAAGCGAATCAAGAACGGCACGGCGACGCTCACGGACTCTGCCGAGTATGCTCGTGTACTGTCTCATATCCTCGGGCGCGAGGTTTCCGCGAAAGTTCTCGACCTCGACGACATGGCGGGTGTAGTCACTCAGCTCCTGCACGACTGCTACGAGGACGTCAACAGTATCTATGCTCAGACACAGGCCCTTCTGGACGAACAGGCAGGTATACACATCAGACCTCAGCAGCCCGACTTTCCTGCCGAGCGCGTCGACCAGTTCACGCACTCGCTCATCGACCCGACAGTGGAGGAGAGCGTTATCAAGCGCCGAGCAAGAGCGGGCTGTGAGACGATAACCAAGTCCTTCCATGATGACTGTATCAAAAAGAACGCTCAGTTCCGACATGACGCGGGGCTGAAATGCTACATCGTTCGTATCGGTACGAAGTGCTGCGAGTGGTGCTCAGAGGTCGCAGGCAAGTATGAGTTCGGTGATCAGCCCGACGGTATCTTCCGCCGCCACGACAACTGCGACTGCACTATCATCTACGACGGACAGGTGCTCCGCGGCAAACGGAATGCGGACGGCTCACGTTCCAAGACGTGGGAAGAACTCCCGAACGCAAACGCGGCTGACTACACTCCTCCGTCGCTTTCTGAGGAGCAGGGCAGAGCTATCGAGCAGAGGAATCTTGCACAAGTCAGAGGACTGAAAATTAACAATTCATCTATTGACATTTCTACAGAAAATGATAAAATAAGAAATATAAAGATAGATGATGCTCGAGCCGCAATACAAGGTACAAAAATAAATGATAATGTGATAAAAACTATCATTGATGTTCTAAGTGAAGATGATAGCCAATACTTATTTGATGAGATTGCTGTTGTAAAAGAAGATTATAGGATCATAATGCAAACCGATCCTGTGAAAAAAGGAACATTTTTTGATATTCGTCTGAACCTTAATGAAAACTTTTTAGGTGGGAAGACGATAGATGAACTTGACAGTGAAATTTTTAATTCAAAAGTTACTGTTTGTAATTCGTTCCGAGAAGCAATAATACACGAAAAGTACCATGCAAAACTTATCAACGGATTAAATCAAGGTCAACTCGACGCTATATATGAAGAACTGTCAGAAAGAAATATTGATGGTATCAGTAAAACTGCTTTCAAAGACGGAAACGAATGTATTGCTGAGGTAGGTGTATTATTTGAACGTGGTGAAACAGATGACTTACCTGAAGAGGCACGCAAAATATTCAATAAATACATAGGAGGACTGTTATGATTATTACATCTGACTGTGACTATTGTAAGAATTGTACTGGTTTCAAAAATGGACATGGTATATGTAAAGCTTTTCCTAACGGAATACCTTATGCCCACATGGATAAAGATTTGAAAGCATTAAAGGAATGTAACAACGGAGTAGGCTTTGAACCAAAGAACAGTAACAATGAACCGTCTAAGTAATTAGGCGGTTTTCTTATACCCATTTGAAGGAGGTACAGTAATGGATTCGTTCGAGAGAATCGAAATTACATTCAAGAACGGCGAGACAAAGACCTACGAAAAAGACGAGTGGGACGATTACGGCTTCGTCGGAAACGCTGTTATCGTCAAGAAGAACGGCGCGTGGATAGGTATTTTCAACTTTGACAATGTCTTCTGCGTTGAGCTGAAATAATCAGCCTTGACCCCTATGTTTTAGCCGAAACATCGGCGAGTATCGCAACCGTGACCCCTGAAATGTAATACACAGGTACACTTTGACCCCTGTTTCAAAATGCCACACTTGCCGAAATACGGGCGGCTTTGCCGCACGTTGTGACCGCGGCGACCCCGCCGCTTTATCTTGCAACACTTTCAATAGGGGCTCGGGGACTCCCGTTCTGCGGCAGACGGAATGCCATGCGCTATGCTTGCCCGCCGCGGGCGGAGTCTCTCGGGTCCGACAAGTAAGGTGATACTATGGCAAAGCCGAATCTTCGCCCCGACCACAACGGCACTCAGAGGGCGCAGTTCAACAGCAACAAGAAAAAGATATACGCGACGCAGACGGTCTGCGGTATCTGCGGGAAGCGAGTAGACTTCAAGCTGAAATTTCCGCACCCGCTCTCGCCGTGTATCGACCACATCATACCTGTCGCGAAGGGCGGCGACCCTTCCGACATCTCCAATCTTCAGCTCGCACATCTGACCTGCAACCGACAGAAGTCAGACAAGCTCGTTCAGAAAATCGAGTTCTGCACGGCTCCCGAGCTGATATCGAACCGCGTTCTCCCGCTGACGTTCGACTGGAAAAACCTTTGAGCCATTGAGCCTATAACGAAAGGAGCGGTTTAATGCTCGACAAGCGTGTGGGCAGACAAGAACCGACCCTTTCTGTTGTTCTGCCATACTCGCACTCCCTCGGAGAGGAAGCCTGCGAGCTCTACAACAGATCCCGCCGTAAAACAATGCCATGGCAGGAGCTTATGCTCGAAGACATCATGGCAGTGGATGAAAACGGGCTGTGGACACACATGAAATTCGGCTGGTCGATACCGCGCCGAAACGGAAAATCTGAAATACTTATCGCACGCGCCATCTGGGGTATCACTCACGGAAGGCGCGTTTTGTATACCGCCCACAGAACGACTACGTCAAGCAGTGCGTGGGAGCGATGTGTCTCACAGCTGTCGGGAGCAGGCTACGTTGAGGACGTCGATTTCAAGACCTATAAGACCCGCGGCACAGAAAGCATCGAGTGGCTCAGAGATAACAGCGGCGCTCTTATCAACTTCCGCACCCGTTCAAGCAAGGGCGGACTCGGTGAGGGATATGATGACCTTATGATAGACGAGGCTCAGGAGTACACCGCCGATCAGGAGAGCGCTCTCAAATACGTCGTGACGAGCTCACCGAATCCGCAGACGCTTATGTGTGGAACTCCTCCGACGGCTGTTTCATCGGGTACAGTATTCCAAAAATACCGACAGAATACTCTTACAGGCAAGAATACAAATTCAGGTTGGGCGGAGTGGAGCGTTCCGAAGCTCTCTGACGCTTACAATGTAGAGCTGTGGTATGAGACCAATCCGTCGCTCGGGTATATTCTCAGCGAAAGAACTATCCGTGACGAACTCGGCGACGACCAAGTTGATGATAACATACAGCGTCTCGGTCTGTGGATTGTGTATTCTCAGAAATCGGCTATCAGCCTCAAGGAATGGGAGAGTTACATCATAGAGAAGCCCGAGCTCCGCACGCCGACCAAGCTGTTCTACGGCGTGAAGTACGCGAAAACGACCGCGAATGTTTCGCTCTCGGTAGCCGTCAGGACATCCGATAACAGAATATTTGTCGAAGCAGTTGACTGCCGCCCGACGAGGGACGGCAACAGTTGGATAATCGCATATCTGCTCGCGAACAGTGCCGAGAAGGTCGCTATCGACGGCGCGGGCAATCAGAATATCCTCGAAAACGAGATGAAGGACGCGGGAGTGAAGTGCAAGGCTATCCTACCGAAAGTTTCTGACGTTATCGAGGCAAACACACTGTTTGAGGGACAGCTTTTCGGCGGTCAGATATGCCACTGTGGACAGCCTGCCCTTACGCAGGCAGTATCCAACTGCGAACATAGGGCTATCGGCTCATCGGGCGGCTACGGATACACTTCCATTCTCGAGGGAGCTGATGTCTCGCTTGTCGAGTCCGTTTCTCTCGCTCACTGGCTATGCTCTTCTACGAAGCCCGAGAAGAAAGAGCAGATCATAAAATACTGATAAGCATTTGCTAAGGACATAAATGTCCCTCGCAAGTGCATTTTTTATACCCATTTTCAGAAAGGAGTGTCTGTATGGACAAAGATACACTCGAAAAAATCAACCGATTTACGCGGAGGGCGTTCAGAGACGATGAGCTCTATGCTTTTCCTGTCACTCTCTGCGACAATGACATCGACAGGGATATAGAGCGCTTTTCCGATTCGGCTCTTGATAAGATGAAGAGTCTTTTCATCGGCAAAACAGGTATTTTCGACCACTATCCAACGTCTGAGAATCAGACAGCGCGAATCTATGATACCGAGGTCATCACAGACCCGACGAAAACGACGAAATACGGAGCGCCCTATAAGTACCTCAAGGGTATGGCATACATGGTGCGTACCGACACGAACAAGGACCTTATCGCCGAGATAGACGGCGGAATAAAGAAAGAGGTAAGCGTCGGCTGTTCCGCGAATAAGCGTATCTGCTCGATATGCGGCTGTAATAAAAATGAGACAGCTTGCGAGCACGTCAAGGGCAAGGAATATTTCGGTAAGACGTGTCATGTGATACTCGACGACGTCACGGACGCCTACGAATGGAGCTTTGTTGCTGTTCCTGCACAGATAAATGCAGGAGTTACAAAGAAAT
>JAUMVH010000121.1 GCA_030530245.1 Ruminococcus sp. | reverse complement strand
ACGGTCGTGGCGACGGAGGTCTCGACCTCGTAGCCCGCGTACTTATTCAGTGCAGCCACGAGCTCGGGGTACTTCCACGTGCAGTTCGACCTGTCGAGGAGCTGCATATCCCCCGGAGCGTCCCACCAGCAGCACGGTATGCCTCTCGAGGTAGCATACGCCTCGTAGTAGGCAGTCCAGTCGATTCGGGACTTGATGTTGCCGTTCTTGTTGAGGCAGGCGAATTCGCCGATATACGAGGGAATGCCCTTGGAGATGTACCTCTCGTAGATAGTGTCCATCACGTGCTCGATGTCGGCTGTATCGGTGTCGATATCGAAGCTCTCGACGCTCTGCGCATCGTCCATTTCCGCGAGCGCGAAGCCGTAGGGGACATACGCGTGCACGGCGACGATTATCTTATTGTCGGCGGAGTCCTGCGGCATCTCGAAATACTGATTAGCCGCGCCGTCGATAGAGCAGTCATAGCCGGGGACTGCGATATATCGCGTGGCGTTGTTACCTCCCGACGCGCGTATCGTGTCGACGCAGTCCTGATTGAGCTTGTTTATGGTCTTGATGGAGTCGATACAGTCGGCATTGCCAAAGTCTATCCACCACTCGTTCGTGTGACCCGTCAGACGCGGCTCGTTCATCGTCTCGAAGATGAGCTTGTCGCCGTAATCCCTGAAACGCTCGGAGACCTGTTCCCATATCGCGGTCATGTACTTCTTTGAGCTCTCATAGTGCGCGGTATCTGGGTACATATTGTCCTCGGTGTTGTCGTGGTGGACGTTGACGATGACGTAGAGGTCGTCCTTGACTGCGTAGTCGACTATCTCCTGCACGCGGTCGAGCCACTGCTCGCTTATTTTCAGGTCGCCGTCGACGTGGTTGTGCCATGAAACAGGTATCCTCACCGTGCGGAAGCCCGCAGCCTTTACAGCGTCTATCATCTCCTGCGTTGTCTTGTGACCGCCGTTCCAGCAGGTCTCGATGTTCATCTCGCCGTTCACCCAGCCCGTGTCGTCGTAGGCGTCGAGGGTGTTGCCGAGGTTCCAGCCGAGGCGCATATCGCCGAGCATAGCTATCGCGGCGTTGTCGGGGAGCGGCTGCTTGGCGATGTCGAGCTCGGGGATATCGTAGGCGTTATTCGCGGCGGCAATGGTAGCGCTGTCGTACACAGCTGCGCCTGCCGAGCGCGGCACGATGCTGTACATATTGTCCTCGACGGGAGTCACGCCCTGCTTCTTGAAAAGCTCGTTCAGAGTCACGAACTCGTAGCCCTCGCTCCTGAGAGCGGGGATTATCGTTTTCAGAGCCTCGACCGTCTGCGAGTTGCCTGCGGCGTCGTGCATGAGGATTATCTGTCCGTCCTGAGCCGAGGAGATGACCGTATTCGCGCGCTGCTCGGCGGAGACGTCGTCCTCCCAGTCGTTGCAGCCCGCGCCGCAGATGAACGGCATATCTATCGCCTGAAACATCGTGTCGCTGACGGAGATGTACGGCGGGCGGAAGAAGCTCGGGTACTCGCCCGTGATGTCGAATACGCGCTCGTTTACGTAGTCGACCTCCTCCTGTATCTCGGTCACGGACATACCAGACATATCGCTGTGCGTTTTCGAGTGGTTGTCTATCTCGCAGCCGAGGTCGTGCGCCCTTTTCACGTTTGCGGCGCTGGCGTCGGTGATGTTCGAGCCGATGAGGAAGAAGCTCGCCTTCACCTCGTATTCCTCGAGTACGTCGAGCACCTCAGCCGTCGTCGTGGTGTTCGGACCGTCGTCAAACGTGAGCGCGATGTACTTCGTACCCGCGGCGCTTGCGGGCATAGTGCAGACGCACTGTGCAAATGCTGTTGATGAGGCGAGGACTGCCACCGCCGAAGCCATCGAGCAGTACCGCCTGAATAATCTCTTCATTTCTGATTTCCCTCCTGTTTATTTGGTCAGCGTTTTGCCTGCCAATGAATGATACCACATATTAATGGAGAATTCAATGTAAAACTCAGCTTGATTTATGTACTTTTCTGCTATTTTTACTTGCTTTGCAGGCTCGGGAGTGGTATAATATCAGCAAAGGAGCTGATGAACATGAACAAGAGGATAGCCTACATCACCGCGGGCGCCGATACGCTGTACGAGCGCGAGGTCATAAAGTCGATGTCGGAGCAGGCGCGCCTGCTCGGGTACGACCTTATCGTGCTCACGCACTTCGTCAACTACACCGACGGCGGAAGCTACATAAAGGGCGACGAGAACATCTACTCGATGATAGAGTGCCTGCCCTTCGACGGAGCCGTGCTCAATTACAGCTCCTACTACAGCCGCGCTCTCGCCGACCGTATCGAGGCCATGCTCGCGCGGAAGGAGGTGCCCGTCATCGCCCTCGACTACAGGAGCCGCCTGTTCGAGAGCTGCCTGCAGGCGGACAGGGAGCACTTCCGCGAGCTGACCGAGCACTTCATCGCCGAGCACGGGTGCAGGCGGATATACTGCCTCAGCGGCGACAAGGACGACATACACTCCCTCGCGCGCATAAACGGCTACAAGGACGCCCTCCGCGCAAACGGCATACGCGTGCGGCAGAAGTACATCTTCTACGGCGACTTCTGGATACACTCGCCGAAAAAGCTCGCGGAGGAAATACTCGCGGGCAGGGTCGAGAAGCCGCAGGCGGTGGTCTGCGGCAACGACTATATGGCGATGCAGCTCTGCATCTCCCTCAGCAGGGGTGGCATAAGCATACCCGACGAGATAGTCGTCGGCGGCTTCGACGGCAACCCCGATACCCTCAGGTATCAGCCCTCGGTGACGACGTACTGCGGCTCCAACCTCAACAATGCGATAGCCGCCGTTTGCCGCGTACACGAGATGGTAAGCGGCGGGAGCGTCCGCGGGAGGGTGCACGTCCCGACGGGTATACGTATCGGCACGAGCTGCGGCCGTATCAACGCCTCGCAGGCTGCGGACAACGACCAGAAGACCTTCGACAATTCGCTCATCGGCAACATCTACCTCCACAGCAGCTACTCCTCGATGATGAACAAGGTCACGACGCTCGGGGAGTGCTCGCTCGCGATATCGCAGAATATCTACCTCCTCGACGAGAACAGCGACCTCTTCGTGTGCCTTTGCAGTGATTGGGACGGCAGCCCCGACGCTCCGAGAGCTTCCGACGCGAGGACTACTCCGAGGAGATGACGTGCATACTCTCGGCGTGCGGCGGGGTCAACGACGGTTCGTTCAGGACATTCCCGCTCGCGAGGCTTATCCCCGAGACGGACGATGATGATACGCCGATGACCTACATCTGCACGCCGCTGCACTATCTCGAGCGCTGCTGCGGCTACTGCGTGAGGCGCTACAGGGACGATATCGTCTTTGAGGAATACTTCGGCGAGTTCTGTCAGATAGCGTCGAGCGCGCTCGAAAAGGTGCGTATGCTCAGCTACGAGAGGTACCTCAACGAGCGCATACAGAAGCTCTCGGAGCGCGATATGCTGACGGGACTTTACAGCAGGCGGGGTCTCGACGCGCGGCTGAAGGAGGCGGACGCGGACAGGCGCTACTTCGGGCTTCTGTATCATCTCGGCGACCTCCGCGACGACGACCTCGCAGAGCACGCGGTGGCGTTCGCGCAGGCGGTCAACCTCTCGGGCACGAGCGGTATCACTGCCGCGAGGACGGCTGCCGACCAATTCATCATCATAGGCGTGAGCGACGGCTCCGACCACCCCGAGCAGCTCTTCGTGAACACCCTCAGCGTCAATCTGCGGAACATCGAAAAGCAGCAGGATATCGGGCTCATGCGGCAGCTCACTCACTTCGTGGCGTATGCCGAGAGCGGCGGCGGACTTTCCGCGCTGATAGGGGAGCTCGGGGAGAAGCTCGAGAGCTACAGGTGCTCGGGGAGCGAGAAAAACTCCGCCTACCTTTCGCGCATACGCAGGCTCCGCTACAGCATATACGAGGAGCCGCAGCTCGCGTGGAGCTCCGCTGATGAGGCGCGCTCGCTCGGCATAAGTCAGTCCTACTTCCAGCACCTCTACAGGCAGTTCACGGGCGTCGGCTTCAACGAGGACGTCATCTCCGCGAGAATGGCGCTTGCGGAGCGGCTGCTGCTGAACACATCGCTGAACGTGAGCGAGATAGCCGAGCGCTGCGGCTACGCTGACGCGGCGTACTTTATGAAGCAGTTCCGCCGCAGGAACGGCTGCACGGCTCTCAGCTACAGGAAGCAGCGGGAGGGCAATTTGTCAACATAAAAAAATATTTCGCCCGCTGCTACACTTTGCCCGCGCGGGCGAACTATATATAGTGAATGCATTCATTTTACGGGAAGGAGGGGGCGAATGGACTATCGGGAGTACCGCCTGCTGCTGCAAGCCGACAGGGACAGGGCGGAGCGGCTGCTGTACGGCGAATACGTCAACTACGTCTACGCGATAGTGTACAGCCGCCTGCGGAGCTGCGCGACCCGCGAGGATATCGGCGAGTGCGTCATCGACGTCTTCATGGACGTCTTCGCGTTCTACGAGAAGGACAGTGCCGTGTCCGACGACATGAAGGGCTTTATCGGCACCGTCGCCTACAGGAAGTCAGCCGCTTATTTCAACCGCCTGTGCAGGAGCAGCACCGTGCCGCTCGACGACGTCGCCGAAGCGCTCCCCTCCGAGGACGACATACAGCAGGACGCCGAGCTCAGCGAGCTCCGCGGGATACTTCTTGACTTGGTGGACAGCCTCGGCGAGCCCGACTCGACGATAATCATGCAGAAGTATTTCTACGGCAGGAGCTCCCGCGAGATAGCGCGGATAGTCCCGCTCTCGCCCGTGATGATAAGGGTCCGCTGCAGCAGGGCGCTGAAGAAGCTGCGCAGGCTGCTCGCGGACAGGGACATTTCACTATGAAAAGGAGCAGCAGTATGAAACGCTATTTCAGTTCGCTTGAAAACGCCGATAAACAGACAGCCGAGCGCCTCGCCGAGAGCTATCCCGCTCTCAGCCGCAGAGAGAAATCCGCGCTGTACCGCAGATTGAAGAGCCGCCGCAGCTCAGCCGCCGAATTTGAAGTCGGCGAGCAGGTGAGCGGTGTCGAGCTTTACCGCCGCCCGAGGTGGCAGGCTCCCCTCCGCGTGACCGCAGCCGCCCTCGCGCTGACATTGTGTCTCGGCGGGACGGTTTACGCAATGCACGGCTTCGGACGGGCAGTCCCGCCCGCGTCGGGTGCTCCCGAGCCGCCGTCGGAGACTGTGGCTGCCGAGCCGACGACAGAGGAGGTCACCGAGTCCGCACGCCGTCAGCCCGAGCAGTACGATATGAGGACGCAGGAGGGCGTCTACTACAAAATGCTCAACTGCATCGACTACTACGACAGGGCGTCGGGCGAGTTCATCAGCAGTACAAACGGGCTCTCAATGTGCAATATAGTCGAATTCGAGACGGATATCCCCGAGTCGCGCTCGTACACGCACTACAGGCAGTGCTGGCTTTACAATCCGCTCGAGGTCATCTACGGCAAGCAGGAGAGCGTCGACATAGCGGACGGCGGAGACTTCATTCAATTCTGTGACGGAACAGGCGGCTATATGTACAGCCTCACATCAAGGGCTATAACTAAGAATCTTGGGGGAGTCATCACGAGAGGCGACAATTTCCCTGTCCCCGACAGCGAGCGGCATACCGTCTCGGGCGGCGTCGACCACTGGAGCTACCGCGAGCAGGCGACGAACGCTCCCTACGCGAGAAAGTGCCTCGAGCCGTGGGAGATGACCTTCGGCTTCCTCAGCAATTTCGACACGTGGAGCATACTCGGCACACAGACCTACCTCGGCAGGGAGGGCGTCATCATCAACGGCACGCTCTCGGGAGCATACAGCGCAAAGCTGAACGTCACCTCGTTCGATTTCATCGTCGACCGCGAGACGGGCGTGCTGCTTTACTACATCGGCAGGAACGAGGCGGGCGAGCTCTCAAGCTTTATGATAGTGCGTGATATAGCCTTCGACGGCAACGCGCGCAGCGTGCGGAATGTCGAGTTCGCAGACCCCGAGAAGACCGAGCTCATCGAGCCGACTCCCAACGGATACGAGACGAACGCGAGCGGTCAGACCTACGGTGCCGCCGACTCCGATGACCCGTCGGAGCTCCCAGACCTCGTGGCGGTCGTCGGCGACAACGGGCACAGGGGCTACGTGTACGCGAGCGAGCTCCTCGGCGACAGCCCGTCCTCACCGTCCGAGGCGCTCGAAATTCAGGAGGCTAAGGATAACGGCACATACGTCCCGCGGCAGCTGAACGTCTACCAGCTCGACGGTGTGTCCATCGTCGATACGTTCACGGAGGACCTCGGCTGATATGAGACGGGTCGCAGCATTTTTTCTCGCGGCGCTGACTCTGCTCGCACCCGCTTCGTGCAGCACTGCGGCGCCCGCGGAGAGCTCCCGCAGCGTGAGGATAGCCGACGTATCGCGCATTTACAAGAAGACGGAGCTTCCCGCTCCCGACGGGATAGCCGCGGTCACGGACCTGCTATACAGCTCCCGCAGCGGCAGGGTATACATCATCGGCACCGACAGCAGCGGCGGCGTGAAATGCTGCCTGACCGACAGCACGTTCGCGATGTACGACTACGCCGAGCTCGGGATAAGCTGCACCGCAGGCGAGGAGAGCGCGGTCTATGCGCTGTCGGGGGACAGGCTCTATGCGGCTGTGCTACACGTCGAACACGGCGGTATGCAGCTGACAGAGGACACCGACTACGACGAGTATATGCGCTCCGCCGAGTACACCTACACGCTCAGCGTATTTGACAGCAGCTGCAAGCCGCTGTATACTGCGGATATCGAGCTCGGCGACGACTGCCGCGGGCTCACGGGGCTGCAATGCACCGAGGACGGCAGGCTGCTGCTGTGCACGGGCGAAGACTACCTGCTCATCGACGGGCAGGGGAGCCTTGGCTATACCTCATACTACACCGATATGGCGGGCTTCTACGGTACGCGCTCCGACGGCAGCTCCGATAAGCTCATAGACTTCGCAAATTCGGGGCTTAGCGGGCTCAGGTGCATTACTCCTATCGCGGGCGGCGACTTTGTCTGCATGGACGGCAGGACGCTTTGCAGGCTCTCGGAGCGCGATGAGGCTGAATTTGCCGATATACAGGAGCTCACGCTCGCCGTGGCGGGCAGGACTGACAGCATACAGGGCAGTATAGCCGATTTCAACGCTCAGAGCACCCGCTACCGCGTGACGGTGAAAAATTACTCCGAGAGCTTCGATTACAGCATTGAAGGGCTTGACAGCGCCCTCCGCGAGCTCGAGACTGACATCATCACGGGCGATATCCCCGACATGGTATGGCTTCCCGCAAACGAGACGGACAAGCTCTCCGCGAAGGGCGCATTTGCCAACCTATACGGCTTTATGGACAGCGACCCCGCCTTTCCCCGCGACGCTTTCCTGCCGAATTATCTCGAGGCGGCGGAGGTCGGCGGGCACCTCTACTCCATCGCGCCGATGTTCTGGGTGGAGACCATTGCCGCGAAGTCGAAGTACGTGAGCGCTCCCGACTGGACATTTGACGAGTTCGCGGAGGTTTACGCCTCGCTTCCCGAGGGCATGGAGCTGTTCGAGTCCGCAAACAACCGCGTCGCCGTGCTCTCCTTCCTGACTGCGGACGGCGCGGACTTCGTCGACTACGCGAGCCACACCTGCTCGTTCGATTCGCCCGACTTCACCGCTCTACTCGAATTCGCGGCGCAGTTCCCGAGCCCCGAGGAATACGACTGGGAGCAGCGCTCCTGCCGACGGGATACGGCGCTGCTCTCGCTCATGTACATCAGCTCATTCAGGGACATAAACAAGCAGAAGCAGTGCACCTTCGGCGATGATATCACATTTGCGGGCTTCCCGTCGGAGAGCGGCGGCTCGGTGCTGCTGATGACGGAGCAGTTCGCGGTTATGGCGGGCTCCGACAACAAGGCAGGCGCGTGGGAGTTCATACGCAGCCTCCTGCGCGACGAGAACTTCACGGGCAATATCGACGGCATACCCGTGACCGAGAGCGGCTTTGAGCTCGCGATGTCCGAGGCGCTCGAGAAGCCCTATTACCTCGACGGCGGGCAGAAAGTGTACATGGAGGAAAACGGCTCCGATACATACTCGAACGAGACGGTAAAGGTGACTCCCATGACGGAAGCCGACCGTGCGCGGTACGAGCGCTTCATCAGGGGCATTACGCGGTCAGCCTCCGCAGCGTACGACTCGCAGATAGACGGCATAGTCTCCGAGGAGACCGCAGCGTATTTCGCGGGCGAGACCACTGCTGCCCGCTGCGCCGAGATAATACAGAACCGCGTTTCGATACTGCTGAGTGAGCAGCTGTAATACCCATTTGGCTGTAATACGCGGACTTACTGGGGAAAGAACCTTTCTGAAGAAAGGTTCTTTCCCCAGACCCCTTTTCCAAAGACTTTTAGCC